>JBBIRG010000001.1:0-27556 GCA_037441945.1 Bacteroidota bacterium
GAAAGCGAACCAGTGGAAAAACCTGATTCTCTGCAATAACGAAGGGCAGGCGCAGCGCTTAGACGAATTACTGGAATGTGATGATCTCCGGTCGGACGAAGATTACCGTATCGGCTTGGGAGAACTTCAGGAGGGATTTTACGATCCGCTCGAAAAAATCGCGGTATTTACCGATCACCAGATTTTTGGGCGTATCCGGAGGCCGAAAGCGGTCCGCCGGTTTAAGAGCGTGCAGGCGCTTCGTCACCTGAAATCGCTGAAGCCGGGTGATATTGTCGTTCATGTGGATCATGGCATTGCCCGCTACGCCGGTCTTGAAAAAATTGTTTCGGGCGATCACAGCGCGGAATGCCTGAAATTACTGTATCAGGGCGGGGATAAATTATACGTCCCGCTTGAACATTTCGCGCGTGTGCAGAAATTTTCCGGCGAGGAAGGAGTGGAGCCGAAACTCAACCGGCTGGGATCGGCCGACTGGGAACGAATGAAATCCAGGACGCGGAAATCCATCAAGGACATCGCGCAGGACCTGATTAAGTTATACGCGGAACGCAAGGCCAGTTTCGGCGCCGCTTTTTCACACGATACGCCGATGCAACTGGCCATGGAATCGGCATTTGAATTTGAAGACACGCCCGATCAGGAAAAAGTCACTGCCGAAATAAAGCGCGACATGGAATCGAACGTACCGATGGACCGGCTCGTCTGCGGCGACGTCGGATACGGGAAAACGGAAGTGGCTGTCCGGGTGGCGTTCAAAGCTGCTCAGGACAGCAAACAAGCCGTAGTGCTGGTTCCGACGACAATCCTGGCCGAACAGCATTTCATGACCTTTTCACGTCGGTTGAAAGAATATCCGGTCATCGTCGATGTGATATCGCGGTTCAAATCCAAAAAAGAACAGGAAGCTATCCTGAAAAAATTAGCCGACGGGAAAATCGATATCCTGATCGGGACGCACCGTCTGCTGTCGAAGGACGTGCAGTTCAAAGACCTCGGCCTGCTTATTATTGACGAGGAACAGCGATTCGGCGTCACGCACAAGGAGAGGCTGAAAAAAATGAAAGCCGCCGTGGACACGCTGACGCTGACCGCGACGCCGATTCCGCGCACATTGCACTTTTCGCTCATGGGCGGCCGAGACCTCTCGACCATCAACACGCCGCCGCACGACCGACTACCCATACGCACCGAAATCACGCGCTTCGAGGAAGACCGCATCCGTGATGCGATCATGCGCGAGATTCACCGTGGCGGACAGGTTTATTTCGTGCATAACCGCGTGCAGAGCATTGAGGCCGTGACGCTGACTCTGAAAGAAGTAGCGCCAAAAGCCCGCTACGGAATCATCCACGGGCAGATGTCTCCCCAGAAAGTCGAAGACGTCATTCACCGGTTCCTGCAAAAGGATTTCGACGTGCTGGTCGCGACGACGATTATAGAAAATGGCATCGACATTCCCAACGTTAACACGATCATTATCGACCAAGCGCACCAGTACGGGCTGGCGCAACTGTACCAGCTCCGGGGCCGGGTCGGCCGTTCCGCCCAGCAGGCGTATTGCTACCTGCTGACTCCCGCATTCAGCCTGTTACCCTCCGACGCTGTCAGGCGCCTGCAGGCGATCGAGGAATTCACCGACCTCGGATCGGGATTCGTGCTGGCCATGCGCGACTTGGAAATTCGTGGCGCGGGGAACATCTTCGGCGCCGAGCAAAGCGGGTTCATCAATACCATCGGTTTTGAACTGTACTGCCAGATTCTCGATGAAACCATCGCGGAATTGAAAACCGAACAGGGGATTGTTCCAAAACCTGGAATCATCACTGCGCCGAAGAAGGAGCTGAATATCGCCGTCAAATCGCATTTCGATACGCTGATACCGGATGATTACATCAATGCGACTTCCGAAAGAATAGCCCTGTATCAGCGCCTGGCGGCGAGTACGTCCCTGTCGGCGGTGATGGATATCGAACAGGAGATGACCGACCGTTTCGGGAAACCGCCGCAGGAAACAATTCATTTGTTTGATACACTCCGCATCCGAATTATGGGCGAGGCTTTGGGCGCTGACCTGATTACTATCGGGTCGGATCAATGGACGCTTGAATTTCACAAGAAGTTCCTGCAACAACCGGAAAACGCCTCCCGCCTCCAGAACATCATCGACGAAACCCTGTCGGCTTCCGGGAATGTACGCCTGAAACAATCCAAAGACCAATTTGCCGTTCTGTTCGGTTACCCGTGGTTCGATATTCAGAAAAATGTCCCGGTCAAAACGGTTTCCCGCCTGGAAACGGAAATAGGCGCGCTCATTACGCAAACACTTGCTAAATTGGCCGCGCGTTTGCATATTCAAGTCAATACATGATATAAACCCGCATTAAAACGGAGTTCGCATGAAAAAGCATTTTTTGTGTTTCGTTATTATTCTATTCCTCCAGATCACCGGTTGCGGTCAGGGAGGTAAAGACATCATCAAACCCGACAGGTCGGTTATCGTCGCCATCGTAGGAGGGGACACGCTGACCCTGCACGACTTTAAAAAATTTATTCAGCAGGATAAATATAAGCGCGTTGACCTGTCGGCTGCGATGGAGCGTCACCGGATACTGAATGAGCTTGTCAATCATCATTTGATTTTAAAAAACGTTGAGAATATTGTATTGGAAGGCATTGATTCGGTCGACAGAATTCTGAAAAACGTTGAAGAGGAACGGCTCGCAGGGCGAATCATCCGGACTAAAATCATTTACCCGAATATTCCCGAAGACGATCTGAGATCGTTTTACGATAAGCTTCGGATCGAGATGAACGTCCGGCATTTGTTCGTATTTCATAATGAAAACCAGAAAATCAAAATCCGTTCGTCCGAGGTTCCGTACCGTAACCGCAAGCGCGCAAAAGAAATCGCCGATTCCTTGTACGCGATCGTTAAAAAAAATCCGGGCGCAATGACCGAGGTTATCGAAACGGCTTCCGATGACCAGGAAACGAAATACCGGAAAGGGGAAATCGGGTTCATTCATTACGATAAATTTGATCCGCTTTTTCGCGAAACAATTTTCAATTTGAAAAACAGCGAGATATCCAGCGTCATTGAGTCGCCCGATGGTTTTCATATTTTTCAGAAGACCGGGCATCGCGTAACGACTTTGATTGAACCCTATGAGCAGTTGCGTCCCTCTATTCTGGCTTCCTACGCGCATCGGTATGACGAGAGACCGACAAGGAAAATGGCGGAGGATTACCAGCGGTTTATCGACAGTCTGCTCGGCGCTTATCAGCTGTCGTTTAATGAAAAAAATATCGGACTGTTCCTGGATCGCTACAGGAAGATAAAAGCGCCGGCCGATATATTGACAATATTTCCATTGGGCGAACGGGGTAAAAATCTGGCCCAATTTGAGGGAGGATACATTTCCGTGCATGAGCTTGTCAATGCCATGGCGTCGAACCGGACAAAAGTGAAGTTAGACGCGGAACGGATGAAACAGGGGCTGCGCAATATCGCGACTACCCGCATTCTGGCGGCAGAAGCCCGAAAGCAAAACGTACAATTATCGACGGCCGATCAGGATGATATTCTGGACATGAAACGCACAATGCTGAAAGATATCGTTACCTACCGAAATGTCGAGGCGCCGATTGTGATGAATAACAAGACGGTTGAAGAGTTTTATTCCCAGAATCTTCAGCATTACAGGGAACCGGACAAAGTCAGTTTTCTTGAATTGTTTGCCGCAGACAAGAACCTGATTGACCTTTATGCGGCAGAAGTGAAGACAGGAAAGGATTTCAGGAAAGTAGCCAAAAAAGCTGAATCCGTTCAGGGCAACCGTTTCGGTGAAAGCGGACTAATTCCGGTGGAAAAGAAAAACGAACTGACGCTTCACGCATGGAAAATGGAACACGGAGAGATCAGCGAACCTTTTACCTGGTCCGGCGGAGGATATTCGATCATTCAACTGCTTGAAAAAAAACCGGGAAGGCAGCTTTCGTTTAAAGAATCCGAAGAAAAGGCCGGAAGGGATTTTTATCAGTATCAGAAAAAAAACAACATGAGTCTCTGGCTTGCGAAACTGAAAGGCCTCTACCCGGTTCAAACATTTGAAAGCAATCTAAACGAAATATACGACATCATAAGAAAATGATCCAGCGGTTTTTCCAGTCCGGCGCTTTGCTGTTTCTGCTTTTTAATGCAGTTACGGCGCAGGACAGCCTTTCTGAGACCATTCAAAAACACTATCGCTCAGGTCAGTATGACAGCGTCTGCATTGTATATGACAGGCTTATACAGGATGGTGCTTTACAAAGTCACGAATATACGCTGCAGGTCTGCGTAGCCAAGTCATATTATTATACCGATCGCAACCGGCAATCCCTGGAGTTGTATAAGAGAATATATGATTTTCCGTCAGAAGATTCAGTGATTTTCTTGCGCATGCTTATTGATTATGCGTTAGTCCTGACCGAAACCGGGCAGTATGAAACCGCCAGAACAGTTTTAAGCAGGGCTGGCGCTTTGGTGGGACAATATGGAAGCCGTACCGATCTTGGCCGCTGGCACAACCGTTATGGCGTCTATTATCTCCGCCAGGGCGAATATGGCAAAAGCCTGTCCCGTCTGGACAGCGCCAAAGCAGTCGCTGACGAACTGATGGATGCGGATCTTCTTTCCTCAGTTTATACAAACTACGGTATTGTCTATCGAGAAACCGGGCAGTACGGCAAGGCGGTTAAGATTTACCGTTTGGCCGCGCGTATCGACAGTATCAGCGGGAAAGCGCACGATCTTGCCGTAGACTATGTGAATATAGCGAACGCATATAACGAACTGGGGCTTTACCGGAAAAGCATGGATTACTACCGTCTGGCTGCGGAGACGTACTCTCGGCTGAACGACACGGCCGGCCTGAGTTTGGTGTACGGGAATCTTGGAACTGTGCATTATGATATAGGCGAATATAAGAGTTCAGCTGAATGTATGGAAAAATCACTAAAGCTGAATAAGGGTGATGATTCGCTGGGTTACGCGAGCGCTTTGCTGAATCTGGGTATAGCGTATCAGATGGCCGGCCGTGCGGAAGAATCGGTCAGTCTGCTATGGGATGCGCGCCGGAGATTTATCCGTCTTTCGCGAAAAACGGAAGAAGCGTATAGCCTGAATTATACTGGACGCGCGCGCCTGATGCTGGATCAGGTTGATGAAGCCGAAAAAGCTTTTTTATCGGCAATTGAAATCTTTGAAAGTTCCGAAGTCCCTCAGCTCGGATGGATTGCGTATTACGATTATGCACGGCTCAAATTTCAGGCAGGAAAAACGGATTCGGCTGTTGTTCTGCTCGAACGTTCCGTTCAGATGATCGAAGGTCTGCGCGCGGGCACCGAAGACGAGTCTCTGCTGACGCACTTCATGGAAAATGAAATCCAGCAGGCTTACCGCATGAATGTTTACCTGAATATTCTGATAGGACGGTATTCTTCTGCTTTTCGTATATTTGAAAAAAGCAGGGTAAGATCGCTGAAACGTTATGAATTCTCCATGGAACGATCCTCGGGTGATGTTCAGTTCATTGAATACTTTTTGTACGATACACTGTGGTTCGCCTTCGTTACGGGCTCCGATACTATCCAGGTGCGTTTTCTGTCCGCCTCGAACTCAGTTATCAGCCGCATCCGCGACTATTATCATTTGATCCGATCGGAAAACATCGATTCAAGAATCATCAAAAAAGCTTCTCATAAATTATATGAGTTTTTGCTGCTTCCGCTGACGGATCTTCTTTCTGCGGAAATTCCGCTTATAATCGTTCCGGATGGGCCGCTGTATTATCTCCCGTTTGAAACTTTATGGACGGGGGAACAGTATCTCATCGAAAAATTTGCTGTCAGTTATGTTCCCTCCGCGGATTACTATGAACAACTGAAAGAACGGCGACGAATGAGGGAAGGGGATCATTCCAGGTCGGTTTATTTTTTCAAATCAGATTACAGCGATATGGATTGCGATATCGGCGGTTTGCCGCTTGAAAAACTGCCTTTTATTGAGAATGAGAAAAATACACTGATGAAATTCATTCGTCTTGATTCGACGAATGCTTTTCTGTATACCGGCGGCGAATCGTCGCTGAAAAATTTCGGAAACAGGGAACTCGGCATTCTGCACATTGCCGCTCACGGGATTAACAATCTACTTCTGCCGGAGCAGTCGGCCCTGGTAACCGGCGCTGGCGGTCATGCGCCGGATGACGGATACCTGACGGCGGAAGAAATCATTCGTCACCGGATAAGCGCAAATTTGGTTGTGCTGTCGGCCTGCGAAACGTCGCTGGGCGAATTGCTTTGGGGAGAGGGAATGATCGGCCTGACGCGCGCGTTCCTGCAGTCGGGTTCTTCGGCGGTCATTTCCACTTTATGGAAGATCCGGGATTCGGCGGCGGCGAATTTCATAGATCGGTTTTATAACTACAAGCTCGTCAATAAAATGGATAGCCGCGCATCGCTAAAAAATGCCAAAATAGACATGATCCGTTCCGGTAAAAGCCATCCCTTTTACTGGGGGGCCTTTGTTTTATGGGGCTGTCCGTAAATAACTGTTGAATACGAAAAATTATTATAATAACTTTGTTTTTATATGAAACTCTGAAATGCACAGCGATATCCAATTAAAGGAGATTCCATGAAAATCGATATGGTCATGCCGCAGATGGGAGAAAGCATCACTGAAGGCAAAATCCTGAAATGGTTCAAAAAAGTAGGCGAGAAAATATCGAAAGACGAAACCGTTCTGGAAATCAGCACTGATAAGGTCGATTCGGAAATTCCTTCGCCCGCGACCGGCGTTCTGGCCGAAATTCTCGTGCCGGAGGGCCAAACCGTTGCGGTCGGTGCGCTGATCGCGAGAATCGAAACCGAATCCGCGCAGGCAGTCCAGCCGGCCGTCGTGGAAACTCCGGCCGTAAAGAAAGCACAAACGGAAGTGAAAACGGAGATGAAAAAGGAAGCGCCGCCGGTTCAGCCGCAGATCACAACCGGGAAGTCTGACCGTTTCTATTCTCCGGTGGTTCGCAACATCGCGAAAGCCGAAAGCATATCGGATAATGAACTAGCGGCCATTACGGGAACCGGATTGTCGGGCCGCGTCACCAAAGAGGATGTTTTGAGTTACCTTGAACAGCGGAAAAAAGGAACCTTACCGGCAGTCGCAACGGAATCACCAAAAACGGTGAAGCAGGTTCCTGCCATGAAATTTGAATTTTCCGGCGAACGCACCGAGCGGATACCGATGTCAAATGTCCGGCAGATTACCGCCGAACACATGCGGCGCAGCCTCGATACTTCGGCGCACGTTTACTCGCTGACGGAAATCGACATGAGCCGCGTCGTCCGCTACCGCGATAAATTCAGGCCGGATTTCGAACGGCGCGAGGGATTCAAGCTCACCTACACGCCGTTTATCATCGACGCGATGGTTAAAGCCGTCAAGGATTATCCGATGATCAACATTTCCGTTGACGGTAACACGATCATTAAAAAAAATTACATCAATATCAGCATGGCCGTATCCATCGAAAATAATACCGCGCTGATTGTCCCCGTAATCCGCGATGCCGACCAGCTGAACCTCATCGGCATCGCCCGTGCCGTGTTTGATCTTGCGGAACGCGCGCGGAATAAAAAACTCAAGCCCGAGGAAATTCAGGACGGCACCCTCGCCCTGACCAATATGGGCGGTTTCGGTTCGCTCATCGGATTTCCGATCATCAACCAGCCTCAGGTTGCCATTCTTGGTATAGGCGCGATTAAGAAACGTCCCGTCGTGATCGAAACGCCCGAAGGCGATACCCTTTCAATCCGGCCGATGATGTACGCTTCGCTGTCGTATGATCACCGCGTGGTGGACGGCGCGCTTGGAGCATCCTACCTGGAACGGGTCGCGCACTATCTGGGACATTTTGATACGGCCCTGACGCTTTAATGATCCCTGACTCCCGGTGATGTGATCGGGAGTTTTTTTATTGGACAATATTTTCTGAGAAAACGATGAAAACATTTTTCGCTGTTTTGTGGTTGTTCGGCCTGTCCTTTCCCTTACCGGGCCAGGTGTTGCTGAAAGAGGATTTCAGTAAGAAAGGGAAGTTTCCGGAAGATAACCGGACTTATTATTTTAACGGAGTTTATCACGTATACAGCCATGAAAGCGTCCGGCTGTTTGATCCGTCAAAGAATTTTAAAGATTTTACGGCAGAGATCCGTACCGAATTCATTTCCGGTGCTACCGCGGCATTTTACGGCCTTTATTTCCGGCACGACAGGCACATGAATGGATATTCATTTCTAATTACCTCGTGGGGTTACTATAACCTGCATCGCACTTTCCAGAAACCGAACGGTGAAGTTGATTCAGAAAATTTAACCTCAGGTACCGCTGATTCCGTATTCAATAAAAAAGGAGTTAATTATTTAAAAACAGAGTGCAAAGGCGACACTATTCGGTTGTATATAAACGGGCACAAGGTGCAAACTGTTACCGATTCTGTCATTCCGGAAGGTATCATAGGAATTTATGTTTGGAAAGACTTGCATGTTCATTTTGACGATCTGACGGTGTATAAAAAAAATGTTACCGGAAAGTATTCCTTCAAACCCGTATTCCCGGACAGCGCTTTCGATGAAAAGAGTGATTCGAAGACAATCAATCTGATTAATTTTAACAAATTCACCGGTTGGAAAGATATTCCGGGAGCGTTTCATGAAAATGGTTTGTACAGGATTGATTCATCCGCTTATATCAATAACTATATCTATAATTATGTCAATACCGATTTTTCAATCCGCGCCAATTTGAAAATCCGCGAGTGGCCGCGGCATGGCGAACTTCGCCTGAGCTGGTATCCGGACCAAAGCGATTATGAAACGGAAATAGGGATTATCGGGGATTCCACGCTGAGATATGTAAATAAACCCGCGGGAATAAGGAACACCCTACGAAACTTTCCGTTTCGCTATGAGACCGGAACATTCGTCCGCCTGCAAATCGATAAAAAGGACGGAGATACAAAAATATCAGTGAATGGCCATGAGCGCATCGTGATCATTGACGAAAGCTATGAACCCAGAACGTTCAACTGGATCGAATTCAGAACGGAGGGTATCGGCATCGATTTATATAGTATAAAAATATCGAAACACTCTGATGAGGAATACGGAATCGGGACGAAAGACCTGTCTTGTCCGGTTATCCGGGTATCCGGAAATCTTAAAACGGCGAAAAAACCCCCGGTGGAAGATGAATCCGATCGTATTCCTGAGGACGATTCATCTTTTTTTTCTAATCTTTTTTTGACAATTTTTTCCAATTATTTTTTAACAATCATTCTCATTGGAGCATCGCAAATACTCCTGATATGGGGCATCGTTAGATGGAGGAACGCTGTTCGCTACAATGCAACCCATTTTGTGGATTATATCCGGGAAAGAAACGGTTCATTTTTTTTGAATGAATTTTCAGCCCGGTTCAGGTTCTCGCTGAGCAAAGCGGCCGCGGTAATGGATAAGATGGTGAAGGATTACGGAGGATACCGTTATCCGGTGAAAGATGAGAATGACGCCTTTTACGATTTTCCGACATTCATGAGTGATGTGCCTAAACCGGTGACCGTAGGATCCTATCCGGATTTCATTGAAAGGATGATCTCGGCATATGCGAAGAGAATTGGCCTGCCTGAATCTGCGGCGCGGTTTTATTTTTTACAGATTTGTACGCTGGCGGCTCATCTGCAGGGAAGGCTGTCAGTCCATACTGTGAACAAGAAAATCGAGGAGGGAAGTTTTATATTGGACCGCGCTCATTTTTCACCTTACAAAACAACATGGGATATTGTAATTCTTTTGATGTCGGAAATTATTGACGATGAGCGTTATATCAGGATTCTCAGCGACGATACGCCGGCCGTGCTGAAATTTCATGAGGATGTGATTAAACACTTTCAGAATCAGTGACCGATCAAGATCGAAGATACGGATAATGCCATGAATCCAACTTCAAATCATTTATTCCTGACCCTAGCGGCTCTATCGATTTTTCAGGCAACCCTTTTGGCCCAATTCAAACCCGAAGATTCGGGCAATCCATTCCGTCGACTTTCATCCGTACAAACGCGGGACCTGGATAATGGAGGACTCCATGTCTTTTCTGAAATGACGCTGACGCGTATCGATACGAATCCCGTTCCCGACGATTTTTATGCGGAGCTGAAAACGGAATTTATCAACGGAAAAGAAGATAAAAGTTACGGCCTGATCTTCCGCGCCCAGGATTCGCTGAATTTCTACGCTTTCCTGATCCAACCCTCCGGCAAGTATTCTCTCCAGCTGCGCCGTTATTGGAAAAACAAACCGATTTCCTGGTCATCAATCACTAAATGGACATCCGATTCGAACATCATCCGGAACGGCGTTAATTACCTGAAAGTCCGCTGTGTGAAAGATTCGATTATCCTTTTTATTAACGGCATCCCCGTGAAAGGGCTCCGGGACAAGACTTACAGTAATGGGAAAACCGGTTTATACGCTGAAGGAGGCGTGCATATCCATTTTCAGGAATTGAAAATCGGCGCGAAACCCCCGGAGACGGTTTATGAGTTTATGCCGGCGGCAGATTCTATGCTGAGTTTGAAACCCGATTCAGCGACCAAATGTTTTTACGATTTTCTGGAGACAAAACCGGACTGGGCTAATGAACCGGAAAATTATTTTGAACGGGGATTTTACCGAATGCATTTATCGGAACAATATCCGTCGCACACTATCGGTTGCGGGATGGAAAATTTCACAATGGAGATGAATGTCCGGATTATGCGGTGGGATTCGGCGGGTCTGCTGCGCGTCATGTACCATGTCGGAAAGTATTCCCATGAACAAAAAGGAATCTCGCTCGAATCCGATTCGGTCGTCAAATATTTTAATGATTATCATACCGCTGACACTAAGCCGCTGATTGTACGGATTCCTTTTCAATATGATTCCGGGCGCGCGGTGCACCTGAAATTAGACGTTCAGGATACCGATGTCAAACTCAGCATCGACGGCGTTGAGCGTATCCTCATCATTGATGAACGCTTTAACGAACCGGTCAGGGGATATTTCAAGCTGTACCTGCATCGTCTCAGCGCCGACATACACAGCATCCGCATCAGCAGCCGCCCGATCGACGAATACGGGCTAGCCTCAACGATGCCGACCTGCGCCGTGTACCGGCTGAGTCCACCGAAAGAAACGACCTTTAAGCCGCCTGTTCGGAAAGAGAAATCAAAAAATCCGGTTGTTAAGTTTTTCAAACAACTTGAAAGAGACATGGATGAGTGGTTCTGGGTTATGGTTTTCGGTATTGCCGTTCTGCTGGTTTCAGGGATCATCATGCTGATCGCCAGGATTCGCGGGAACAAAAAATTTAACAGCATGTTCGAAAATATGTTTCTGAAATACATGACCCTTCAGAACGGATCGGCTGGATTAAAGCAAATCGCGAAGCATTTCGGTGTTTCGCCGAAAAAAACTTTAAAACACATCAGTCGTTTTGCCGATCAGCACCAGATTCTGTTACAGGTGGCCGGAAATCAGGATATGCTGATCGTGATTCCCGGATTGATGATCGCCCTGCCGGAAACCTGCGAACCTGTTTTACAAAAACTGACAGACAGCCAATCTCCCTTCCGGCTGACGCCGACGGAGGCTAAACGCGATCTTCTGACTCTTATGCGCATCGCTTCTGTTAATGGTAACCGGTTATCGGTCGGTATCCTTCAAAGGGAATACGACGTTCAGCCCGACCGTATATGTTTTTTTAAAAATATTATTTCCCAAAAAAACCGGTCTTTTTCGGAAGAATTTGAGAAATCCGCATACCGGCTGTTTAATTCGCTGGTTGAAGAAAAAAACATTATCAAGGATACGGCGTCTGATGAAACGGCGGTCATCATTGCGGGAGATTTTATCCGCGCGATTATCGATTTGAATAAATAAATCCGGAGAAAGCATCTATGAAACCGATCATGATTTTAATTGCCTTCATCAGTATCCTTCCCCTGCGCGCGCAGATGTTGTGGGAGGAACGGTTCGAACAACCCGATGCGTTTTCCGAATCCCAGTACGCGCATTTCAAAAACGGCGTATATCATATTTTTGGCAAGAACGGCCGTGTGACCACCAGCAATAAATTAATTATCGATGACGCTGCCATCCGGATCAAAACTGATTTCATCAGCGGTGAAGAGAACCAGGGGTATGGATTAATTTTCCGAGCAAAAGATTTTGATAATTTCTATATATTTGTCATATCGGCCAACGGACACTATTACCTGAGGAAAAAAATCAATAAGGAATATTATAATATTATCGACTGGACGTCTTCGCAAGAAATCAATAAAAACGGCGTAAATTACCTCGCGGTATCATGCAACGGTCCCAAAATCGAACTGTATATCAACGGAAAACAAATCAACCGCGCCGCTGATCCGTCGCTGACCTCCGGCAAAATAGGGCTCATCGCATTTTCCGGCGTGCATGCTCATTTCGATGACCTCCTGGTTGCGCGGAACCTCTCCGATATGATTGAACGCTACGATTTTACGCCTGAACCTCCCGATTATACCGGCGATTTTCCCGAAGACCCGGCGTATCTTTTAACGGATAATTTCGATAATATGAGTAGCGGCTGGGGGCAGAGCGATAATGTATATTATGAGCGCGGTTATTACACCATGTGGAATCAGGAGGACATGCATTATACCTGGCATCATTTTTCCCAGAAAAACTACATTCTGGAAACGAATTTCCAGATCAAACGCCGGTTTCCGGAAGTATTCCCGGATAAGACCGGCATTTTTTTCCGCGCCGAGAAGACCACCGATTTTTATTCACTGTCGGTATCGAAAAACAAGTCGGTTCTTTTAGAAAAAAGAATCAACAGTTTCAATAAAATTCTGCACGAACAAAAACTGGAATCGCTTGATTTTAACAACATGATCCGGATGAAGGTCAGCGTGCATGACGATGAAATTCAGTGCTGGGTCAATGACGAATGGCTCGGGAAATTCAGCGATCCAATCAATACGCTGGAGTATTTCAATTTTGGCTTTTTTGCGTCGAAAGGCGTACAACTTCAAGTTTACGGCATTCGGCTCGGGGATATCAAAATCGACTGGGGGGAAGCGCTTGCCGGTTTTTTCTCAAGTCGGGGATTCATCAGTATCACCGTAATAATTTTACTTTTTGTCCTAATCCGGATCGGCGTTAAATCGCGCCTTAAAAAAATCCGGATCGCGGGCATTCTTCAGAAGACTATGCGCAAATACATTGAGGACAAGCGCGGCTCGTTCAGCATAACGAATGTGATGAACGATTTCCATCTTGACATCAAGACGGCAAAACAAATCATGGACGAAGCCTGCGCGCGTTACCAGGGTCACCATCTGATTTCACAGGACGGAAATGACTGGTACGATTTTCCGGATTATTTCCGCAGCGGTTCGAAGGATTAAATATCCAGGCCGAGTTGGGGAGTGTTGGTTTTTAGGGTTTTGATGTTCAGGTACTGGTAGGCGATGGCAGTGACTTCGCGTCCGCGCGGAGTCCGTTTGATCAATCCCCGCTGGATTAAAAAAGGTTCATACACTTCTTCAATCGTTCCGGCTTCCTCGCCGACGGAAATCGCGATCGTATCGATGCCGACGGGTCCGCCGCTGAATTTGTCTATAATGGTTGTCAGAATGCGTTTATCCATTTCGTCGAGTCCGTGTTCGTCCACTTCAAGCGCATGGAGCGAGTAATCGGCGACGGATTGGGTAATGATCGGTTCTTTGCGCACCTGGGCGAAATCGCGCGTCCGTTTCAGCAGGCGGTTGGCGATACGAGGCGTTCCGCGCGAACGCTTGGCGATCTCCTCAGCGCCTCTTTCATCGATATCGATTTTCAGAATCCGCGAGGAACGCTTGACGATTTTAGTCAGGTTGCCGTCGTCGTAATAATCCAGCCGGCTGGTGATCCCGAACCGCGAGCGCAGCGGCGCGGTGATCAGTCCCGCCCGCGTCGTGGCGCCGATCAGCGTGAAATGCGGCAAAGTCAGCTGGATGGTGCGCGCGCTCGGGCCTTTATCAATGACGATGTCTAATTTGTAATCTTCCATCGCTGAATATAAATACTCCTCAACCACCGGGTTGAGCCGGTGAATTTCATCGATGAACAGGACGTCGCGCTCGTCTAAGTTTGTCAGGATACCGGCCAGGTCGCCGGCCTTGTCAATCACTGGACCCGAGGTTACACGAATCTGTACGCCAAGCTCGTGGGCGATAATATGAGACAGCGTCGTTTTACCCAGTCCCGGCGGGCCGGAAAGCAGAACATGATCCAGCGCTTCTTGTCTCATCCGCGCCGCTTCGATGAACACTTTCAGGTTGCCGACCATCCGTTCCTGTCCGACGAATTCGTCGAATCGCGAAGGGCGAAGCGTCACATCTAATTCCAGATCATCTGCGGTCTTGTTGGGTCGGTTGCTCATGCTTAGCTTATCATCGGTATGGTAAAAAATTCATGGTAAAAAGAAAATCAAATTATTGCAAGACAATTTCTTGTCCGGCTCCGGGCATGAAGCAGGAAATTCTGAATCAAACAAAAGGGATTATGATTCCGATGGTTTGAGTTTCTTCAGCGTTTCAAGGATTTCTGGAATTTTCGAGATCAGCGCCTCCCGCCGCATGGCCTCATGATGATCCCGCGCGGGATATCCGGATATCGTTTTTCCTTCATCGACGGAACCGATGACGCCCGCCTGAGCGCCGATTGTAACGCGATTTCCGATTGCGATATGCCCGACTAATCCGGCCTGGCCGGCGATCGTTACCGAGTCGCCGATGACCGCGCTTCCGGCGATTCCAGCCTGCGCCGCGATGACCGTGTCTTCGCCGATTACGACATTATGGGCTATCTGGATCAGGTTGTCAAGTTTGGAACCGCGGCGGATATGCGTTACCCCGAGCGTTCCACGGTCGATGCAGCAGTTCGCCCCAATTTCCACGTCGTCTTCAATCACGGTTTTTCCGGCATGTGGAATTTTAATGTACCGGCCGTCCTTTTTCATGTAACCGAATCCGTCGCCGCCGATCACCGTTCCCGCATGGATGATCGAGCGATTGCCGATAATGCTATGGTCGTAAACGGTTACATTCGGATAGATCAGCACATCGTCGCCGATTTGAACATGACGGCCGATGACGCAATTCGCGTGAATATGCGTTCCCTTACCAGCCGAACTGTATTCTCCGATGACAGTGAAAGGATCAATTCGCGCGCCTGGATGGATCGCGCAATTTTCTCCGATTACGGCCGTTTTATGCAATGACGGGACTAAATTATCTTCCGGGTAAAATAATTGCAACAGCGCAATCATATCCGCTTTGGGATCAGGGGTTGGGATATATGAAATTCCCGACCGGCGCAGATAGTCTGATACTTTTTCAGTTAACAGCGGTTCAGCGATGAGCCAGGCTCTGGAACGGATTGACTCCGGATTTGAAAGGAATTTTTTCTCGGTCAGAAAAATCATATCGTCGGGACCGGCCTCTTCCGGCGTGGATAAATATTGAACAGTCATGTCTTCGCCGAACGGCGGGCGGTTTAATTTATCAGCAAGTTGATAAAATGTAAAATGCATGGCGCGCCCTTAAAAAAAAAATGGAAACCCGAAACGGATTTCCATTCACGGAGAACAATAAAAATTATCTTTTATCCTTAGTTTCCTTTTTGCCGGTATCCTTCTGATCGGCAAGTTTGACCAGTTCGTCGAGAACTTTCTGGGTCACTTCGTATTTTGTGTCAGCGGCGAGTATGATCTGCGAAGATCCGTCAAGAACGAAATCCATTCCTTCAACCTTGCGCACGTTATCCACAGCTTTTCTGACCTTGTCAAAAATGGGCTGCATCAGTTCCTGGTAAAGTTTCTGCAGATCTTCCTGGAATTTCTGCTGGGACATTTGGATTTGATAAGCGAGATCTTCCAGTCCCTTTTCGATCGCTTTCTTGGAGCCGTCCTTGATCAGCGCGTTGTCCTTGATGTTTTTCACGTAATCTTCCTGCGCGTCCTGCAGGGAATCCTGCATATACTGCAGTTTCTTGTACATCTTTTCCTGTTCCGTCTGGAGGGCGCTTTGGACGGTCTGGGTTTCTTTCAGCGATCCCAATATTTTCTGGGAATCCACATAACCGATTTTCGACTGGGCGTTCAGCGCCGGGATGAAGGAAAGGATCAGGATTGCTCCCAGGGCCAGTTTCAGTGGTGTTTTCACGTTCAAACTCCTTTGTTTTTTATAAAATGAATTCATTTTTCATCAAGAAGGTAAATCTATTTTTTTTCTTTTGATAATCCTTCATTGCCGGCTCCGCCCTGTTCTTTTTCTTTTCCCTGATCCTGTTTTCGTGTGTTGTCTTGGTCGTTTTTCTGTTGGGACGATTGCCCTTTCAGCGTAAGCCCTTGCGCGCTGAATTCGTCGATCACAAGAGTGGTCAGGTCGAATTTACGGTCTATGGAAACCGGGTTGCCCGCTGAGATATCAAAAATGACATCGTATTTTTGCTTGATTCGGACGTTGTCAATCGATTTTTTAATTTTATCGATCAACGGCTGGAGAAGTTCCTGCTGCTTGCGGTAGAGTTCGCCGCTCACCGGAGAAAATTTCTGTTCACGGAACACGGTTAATTTTTGTTTGCGTTCCTCGATGTTTTTGACCAGCATGTCGCGGCTTGTTTTGGAAAGCGCTATGCTGATTGTTTCCAGTTCCTTTTCAAGGCTTTCGATAGTGTCCTGCATGGCTTCGATTTGCTGTGTCCAGTCGCGCGAGAGCCGTTCCAATTCTGCCTGGATATCCTGCGCCGCCTGCAGTTGGGATATCAGGTACTGAAAGTCGACGTAGCCCATTTTTGACTGGGCTTTGGGACCGTTATGCGGAACAAGAAAAATGATCCCGGCAAGGCAGGCGGAATAAAATATATTTTTCATTTTAACCCCTTGAAAAATCATCGTTAAAACATCTGGCCCAGTTGAAAATGATATTTCGGATATCCGATGCGTTTGTTCCCTTTATCAATGCCGTATCCGATATCCAGTCCCATGATACCCACCATCGGCATGAAGAGTCGGAAACCGAAACCCCACGATCGCTTGACCTCAAACGGATCGGACGTTTGTAGATTGGAGAATACGTTCCCCGCCTCAAAAAAGGTCAGCAAGTACATCGTCGGATTGGGGATGACCGGCAGCCGGACCTCGGCGGAATACTTGAACATCGTCGTGCCGCCGGCGGCGTACTGGCCGATTTTCGGGCCGACGGCGCGGTTGCCGTAACCGCGAAGCTGTGTGGAGCCAATATCCAGAGCTCCGCCGCCCATATAAAAACGTTCCAGGTGAGGTATGTCGTAAATATTCGATGATTTCTCAAACGAACGCACATATCCGAACATAAAATCGGTGTACAAGACCAGCGACCAAATAGCCGGTACATAATTCTGTCCGCGGAAAGTAACCCGCATATAATTTTTTGGCAACTGAGCTATAACATTGTTGTAACCGGTCGTGTCAAAAGAAACGATACCCGCTTCGGTCGTCAGGGTATATACGGAACCGGATTTTGGGAATTCGGCGGCATCACGGCTGTCCCGCTGGATGACCTGGCCGACGGTGTAAGTCTGCTGAACGCCGTAGGTGAACTGCGGGTAAAGATCGGCGGTATAAGGCCGCAATGAGGAATTGGAATAGCCCACCTGGTAGTTAAGCGTGAAGAAATCATCCGGCCATTTCAGCCGACGCCCGAAACTCAGCGATCCTCCTAAGCTGCGGCTCTTGTAACCGAGATAGCTCGCGCGGCGGTCGCCGTCAAAGGAATAATACATCGACGACCCGAACGATGTCCGCGTCCCAAATAAATAAGGTTCGGTGAACCCTATGGAAAAAACACGGTAACCCAGCCCGCCTAACTGGACGTTCAGGGATACCTGCTGTCCGTTGCCGAGAAAATTATTGAACGCCACGCCGGCGGAACCGACAAACCCGTCCTGCGCGCTGTAGCCGATCGCTAAATTGGCCGTATCGGTCGGTTTTTCGGCGACGGTAATCACCACATTGACCTTGTCGGCGCTTACCGGCTGGATGTCGGGGAGCACGTTTTCAAAATAATTCAGTACCATCAAATTCCGTTGGGTGCGGATCAAAGCCTCGCGGCTGAACGTCTCGCCGGGAAAGGAAACGACTTCGCGGCGGATCACTTTTTCTTTCGTTTTGGTATTGTTGCGGACGTCCACGCGTTCAATCGTTACCGGGTTGCCCTCGGTGACCATGAAATCGATATCCAGCGTGTCCTTGGCGATCGTTTTCTCGATGGGGACGATCTGCGCGTAAATGTAGCCCTGGTCGTAGTACAGCGCGTTGACTCTTTCCTGCATGGCGCGGTCGTATTTTTCCTGGTTGAACACGTCGCCCCTTTCAAAACCGAGGGCCGCGGTGAGTTCCCTGTTCGAGAAAAGCGCGTTGCCGCTCCAGTCGATATCGCCGATATAGTATTTCACGCCTTCCTCGACCCAGACGTCGATGAACAGGTCGCGGTTACGGTTGCCGAAATAGGTGGTATCGTTTACGATCTGCGCGTCGCGGTATCCGTTGTTCTTATAATGAGCGAGCAGATGGCCAAGATCTTCGCGGTATTTCTTCTCGTCAAATTCGCCGCGCTTGTGCCACCGGAAATGCGCCGGTTCGCTCATCGTATCTTCAAGAATGAACCGCTGCTTCCGGCTGCCGCGCCCGTTCTGCCGCCACTGGAAGAAGGATACCTGCGAATGCGTTTCCTTGAAGTTCTGTCGCAGCGCGTTGTCGGAAAACGCCTCATTCCCGAAAAACGAAATCGAACGGATCTTGACTTTTTGACCTTCGTCAATTTTGATTTTCAACAGCACCTTGCCGGTATCCGTTTCGGACGCGTAGGATTTGACCTGCACGTCGGCGTTCAGATAGCCTTTCGATGCGTACACCCGTTTGATCCTCGCGGCGGCCCGTTTGATGTGCTGCGGACTGACGGTCTGGTTGATGAACAAACCGATCTGGCTGCGCACGTCTTTTTCGTCGACTTTATCAAAGCCGGTGATTTCCATGGATTCGAGCCGCGGGTATTCGCTCACGAGAATGGTCAGCGCGAGACCGTCTTTAGTTTGTTCGCCGAGAATTTCGATGTGCCTGAAAACTTTCATTTCCCAGAGGTTCTGGACGGCTTTGGCGACGTCGTCGGCGCTCAGTTTCTGCCCTTCAGAGAGTCCGCTGGCGATAATGATCAGTTCCGCGTCCGATTTTATGTTGCCCTGTACGGAAATGGAAGCGATCACGGGTTGGGATGCGAACGACGTCTGGGACATTAATTTTCCAGATGGGACGGACAGCAGAAATACGAAGCTTAAAAAAGAAAGTAAAAGAGCGGCGGTAGAGATGTTACATTTCATGAATCGTTATCGTTTTCCTTGGTTGCTTCGGATGTATTGATTTACGGGGTACACAGGTAAACAAGTTATTTTGATTTCCGGTTGTTGATTTTCTTTTTTTCGGCGGTCAGTTGTTCGCTGACCTTTCCGAACCGCCGTTCCCGTTTCTGGTAATCCATGATGGCGGCATACAGGTGCTGCTTTCGGAAATCGGGCCAGAAAATATCCGTAATGTAGAGTTCAGCGTAGGCGATTTGCCAAAGCAGAAAATTGCTGATCCTGTATTCGCCGCTGGTGCGGATCATCAGGTCGGGTTCGGGAAGGTCGCGGGTATATAAATATTCCCCGAATAATTTTTCGTCGAGATCGTTCAGCGATATTTTTTTCTTCTGGGCGTCGTCGGCGACCGATCGCACGGCGTCCAGGATTTCGGTGCGTGAACTGTAGCTTAGCGCGAGGTTGAGTTGGAAGCCGTTGTTGTTTTTCGTGGATTCGACAGCTTTGACTAACTGGGCGTGTGTTTCCGGAGGAAGATGTTCGATATGGCCGATAGTGGTCAGCCGGACGTTCTGTTTGTTCAGATTTTCGAGTTCATTATGGATGGTCCGCATGAGCAGTTTCATCAGCGCGGAGATTTCCCATGCCGGCCGTTTCCAGTTTTCCTCGCTGAACGCATACAGCGTCAGGACTTTGACGCCTATTTCGCCGCATCCTTCCACGACTTCCCGTACCGACTCCACGCCGCCCGAATGACCGGCCACTCTAGGCAATCCGCGTTCCTTGGCCCACCGCCCGTTACCGTCCATGATGATGGCTACATGAGCGGGCACGTTTCCTTTCGCGATGATTGCTTCCCGCAGCGCCTGCAATTCAGACTTGGATAATTTTTTTTTCTTCATGCTGTGGTAATCCGAACCGGTATATCATATTGATCGCATTAGTCGGTTGCAATTAAAACAAAAAAAAATATATAGATATAATTTTAAATTTGCAAGATAAAAGATGAAACCTAAAATTGGCTGTCTTCCGGTTTTATAATGATTATGTCTTAATAATTCAACAACCTTAACTTGATTCTGTGGGCGTTTCATATTATCATTTACTGTAAGTCTGTTTTCTATCACAGAAAATTTCCGGGATTGCGGGTGCGTTTTATGTTGTTAAGCAAAATTCTTAATAAGATGCGGCATATCGTCGTTTTCACAGTGTTTGTCTTTGCGTGTATAACGGAAGCCAACCCGCAGGATATTTCCGGTACCACGTTTATTCTGCGCGATGATACGGAAGTTTTGCGCCTGCGAGAATCCGCCGATTTTATCGAAGACCGGACCGGGGACTTGCCATTCGATTCTGTTCTGTCGCGCTTCGCGTTATCGGGTCATCAGGCGTATATCGGCGCGACGCCGAATTTCGGTTTTACAGGATCCGTGGTCTGGCTCCGGCTGAAAATAGCGAATTTGTCTTCAGTCAATCACTGGATGCTGGAAATCGGTTATCCGCTTCTGGATGAGATTGATTTTTATTATCCGGGCAAAACGCAGGATTGGCATATCATCCGGACGGGCGACCAGCGGCCGGCCGGACAGCGTTATATTCAGAACCGCAATTACCTTTTTCATATTGAGGCGCCGGAAGACGAATACCGGATATTTTACATCCGTGTCCGGACGGAAGGATCGCTTCAGATTCCCGTTGCGGTATGGACGCCGCAGAAATTATTCGGAAAAATCAGCAATGAGTCGCTGGTGCTCGGCGGTTTTTACGGGTTGCTGATCCTGATGTTTTTGTATAATCTCTTCCTTTTTGCGTGGGTCAGGGACCGGATATATCTGTTGTATGTTGTATTTATTATTTTCTACGGCGTCGGCCAGTCGGCGCTCGACGGGCTGGCGGCGGTTTATATCTGGCCGGAAGCGATGGGATGGGTGAATAAAAGCGTCGTTGTTCTGATGACGATCGCATTGCTATTCGCGGCTTACTTCACCAAATCCTTTCTGGATATCCGCGAGAACATACGTTATTATGAACCGGTCATATCAGCGGTTGTCTGGCTCGGCTGGATTCTGCTTGTCATTTCCTTTTTCATCAGTTATTCCGTCAGCATCACGGCTTTTGCCGTGCTAGCGGTTCTGTTTTCAGCCGTAGCCCTTGTTGCGGGAATTCTGGTCAGCCTGAAAGGTTATAAACCGGCCTTTTATTTTTTAATCGGCTGGGGCGTGTTTCTGATCGGGATTGCCGTATACGCGTTCAAGAGTTTCGGCATCTTTCCTTCGAATTTTATCACGCATTACGGCGTACAGCTTGGCGCGACGGTGAAAGTGATCCTGCTGTCGCTCGGTATCGCTCAGCGCGTCAGCCTGCTGAAGGAAGAATTGGCCCGGAAAACGCTTGATCAGGAACGAATGGAGCATGAAAAAGAAATTGAAAAGAAAGAACTCATTGAATCGCAGAAAAGGGAACTGGAGGCTCTTGTCCGGGTAAGAACGGCGGAACTTCAGCGGAAAAGCGATGAACTGGAAAAAGTCAACGTCATTGTCCAGGCAATCAATTCGGAGATCAGCTTCAGCGCGCTTTTAGACGCTATTCTGAAAGAACTGAAAATTATCCGGGCCGTTGACCGGGCGAGCATTCTTGTTTATGATAACACGAACGAAGCGGTCGAGCTGAAGGCGATTTCGGGGTGGGAACTTGGAAAAGCCGGAATAGCTGACAATTATTTTTCAGAAATCCGGAAACACTACCGGATCCTTGCCGCAAACGGACGGGACGAGCTGATCGTATTTCAGCCTCAGTTCGGAAAGCCACCGGAAGACGCGGTTGCCGCAAAATCGGTGATGATGATCGAGATCGCCACGGAACAAAGGATCGAAGGGTATATTCTTTTTGAGAATCTGAAAGGGGACGCGTTTCAGGAGGAGGATATCGCGCTGCTGAATAAACTGAAGCATCCGATCAAGACGGCGTTTCTTAAAGCCCGGATGCTGGAGGAACTGCAGGAACTGAACGAAAAGAAAAACGAATTCCTTGGCGTCGCGGCTCACGATCTCCGGAATCCTCTGGGGGCGATCATCGGTTTTACCGATCTGCTGGTGCAGGATATCCGGTCCGGTCAGTTTGTCGCCGAAGAGGGCGTCCGCGATATGGAAATGGTGCTGAGTTCAGCCCGGCAGATGCTGCACCTGATCACAGAACTATTAGACATCTCGGCGATCGAAGCCGGGAAAGTCTCGCTGAGCCTGCACAGGGAAAATCTGGGTGAAATTCTAGACGATTGCGAAAAGATCCATAAACGCGCCGCCGCGCAGAAACAAATTGCACTGACGATCATCCGCCCGGAAGAATTTCCCCAGGTGCTGGCGGATAAATCGCGCATGGCCGAGGTAATGGATAACCTGCTGAGCAACGCGATCAAGTACACCTATCCGGGAGGCCGGGTTGACGTGTCCGCTGAATTACGAAGCGGCGAAGCGGTGATCCATATCCGCGATACCGGACAGGGCCTCAGCGAAGAGGACCTCAAGCAGATATTCAGGAGTTTCAAAAAACTCAGCGCGCGGCCAACGGGCGGGGAGTCCAGCACCGGATTCGGCCTGGCTATCGTGAAGAAAATCGTCGAACTGCACGGCGGAAAAGTCTGGGTCAGTTCCGTTCAGGGAAACGGTTCGACTTTCTCGTTCACGCTGCCCCTGGCTGTAAAGTAACGCGAAACGCATTTCGGCGCTGAAAATAAATTTTCCTCTTATCGTGTGACCTCTCTTTTGTTTTCCCTGATCCCGACACTAGTCCCAAATAAAACTGAGGGATGTCAGAAGAAGGCTGTCATTAGGCCCCGTCTCTTGTATTGTCATTTCGAACGACCGCACTTGTATTGTCATTTCGAGCCGCCGCAGGCGGCGAGAAATCCTGAATTAATCAATCATTGAATTTGTTTCCTTGCATTGTGACAGAATCCGATAAGCACAATAAATTATTATCCATCCGGTAATAAACGGAAACGTCCGTCTGACGGTTACAGACGGACGTTAATTTTTGATATATCGCCGGCGACGGCTGCGATCTGTCAGTTATTTTTCAGCAGCATTTCGTTTTCCGCTAAATGCAATTTTTCGATGATCTCTTCGATCCGGCCGAGCATAACCGATTCCAGGTTATAGAGCGTTAAACCGATGCGGTGGTCGGTAAGCCGGTTTTGGGGATAATTATACGTGCGGATTTTCTCGCTGCGGTCGCCGGAGCCCACCATGGATTTTCGTTGCGAGGCGATTTTGGACTGCTGTTCGGATTTTTGCTTTTCAAAAAGCCTTGATTTAAGCACTTTCATAGCCTTTTCGCGGTTTTTAAGCTGGGAGCGTTCTTCCTGACACTGGACGACGATCCCGGTGGGCAGATGCGTGAGACGCACGGCGGTTTCGACTTTATTGACGTTCTGACCGCCTTTACCGCCGGCGCGGTAGATGTCGATGCGAAGGTCGTTGGGACTGATCACGATATCGTCTTTGCTGACTTCGTCGATGACGGGCAGTACGGCCACGGACGCGGCGGAGGTATGCACGCGTCCCTGGGTCTCGGTTTTCGGGACGCGCTGGACCCGGTGGACGCCGCTCTCAAATTTCAGATTGCCGTACGCGCCGAATCCCTGAACTTCGAAGATGATTTCCTTGAAACCGCCCATGTTCGCTTCGGTGAAATCGAAGACCTCGATTTTCCATTTCTGGGAATCGATGTACTGGCGGTACATGCCGAACAAGTCGCCCGCGAAAATGCCGGCTTCGTCGCCTCCTGTGCCGGCGCGGATTTCCAGGATGCAGTCGCCGTCGTCCATCGGGTCTTTGGGTATCAGCAGCAATTTCAGTTCGTCTTCGATCCGGTTTTTACTGATTTCCAGTTCGTCCATTTCGGATTTGGCCATCGCCCGCAGTTCCTGGTCATCAGAATGGAACAGGATTTCTTTTGCTCCGCCGATGCCCTGCAGGACCCGGCTGTATTCGGAGAACTTTTCAACGATCGGCTCCAGGCCGCGCCGTTCCTTGTTCAGGTTTTTCAGGTTTTCCTGGTTGCGGACCACATCCGGCTGATACATCTGCTCGTTGATTTCGTCAAAGCGTTTTTTTATTTTTTCTAATTGTTCGATCATATAGGTTACCGTTGCGCCTGAAAATAAAAAAGGAACATGACACGGTCATATTCCTTTTGCGGAAAAAATTTTGACTATTCCTGTTCCGGCTTCGTATCTTTGGCGCCTTTATATTTGGCGAATTTTTTATTGTATTTCTCGACGCGCCCGGCGGTGTCAATCAGTTTCTGCGTTCCTGTATAGAACGGATGGCAGTTCGAGCAGAGTTCGACGTGGATATCGCCTGCCGTTGAGCGCGTGCGGAAAGTGTTGCCGCAGGAACAAGTCACCGTGGACATCGGGTACGTCGGGTGAATTCCTTCTTTCATAAAATCTCCTTAATCGGAAAATCGTTTAATAAGTGCAATTATATTCAAGATTATAACTATAACGAATAAATTTAATTAAATCAATAATTATTTTGAATTTTTACAAAGTTTTTTACAAGGTTTTATAAAGTTCTATTTGGTTTTTTGCGTGGGAATATTATTAAAGAAAGGCCGGATCAAAGGAGGAAAATCCAGCCGTGTTGCACTCGAGCTACTCACTCAACCGATCGGGTACGATTGACCCCAAAAATACCATATCTATAGAAACAAGATACACACAACAATAATTTTTTAAAAGCGAATATTGATAAGTGGTTATTAGATATGTTTAACGGCTAAAAGAGGGTTGCTAAATTAAAGATAAGGCTGCCTGATTTGGATTAAGGCTTTTTATGATTAATTTGCCTGTCGAATTTTTCAACCATTTTGATAAAAGTTCTGTAAGCGGGTTTTTCTGTCCAGTCATGCCAGATAAGTCCGAAATTATCCTCAGGGTCGTTCCTATTCGAACCTCGATCGTATATCGAATACCAAAGAAAAGGGCCGGCCCATGTTTCTTGAAACCATGATTCAAAATATGTAATCATATAATCTGATTGCGAATCCTCGTCGATTCCGGCAGAACACGTTGGAAAACCAACTTCAGTGCACCAAAGTTTCTTTGAACTGTCTTTATTAGCGTGTAAAATGTCAGAGATTTGTTTTGTTTTCAAAAACCAGTTATTATCATGCGGTTTAAGTGGATCATGAGGCCATGAATAAGGATGAACAGCAATACCGTCAAAATAGTTTTTCCCGCCGTATGCATATATTCCCTGAATAAAATCAAGCGGAGATATGTCTTTACCATTAGAATTAACCGGAGCGGTTCCGCCCGTAAGGATGGTCACAGTTTTATTGCATTCCCGGGCAGCCCGTCGAAAGGCTGTTGAACCCGGAATTAATATTTGTCGGACATACTTCTCAGGGTCAGGGTTTTTATAAAAATAATCGCTGTTGGGTTCATTGTATAATTCCCAAACATCGACACCTTTAGGAATATATCTCAAACCGGTTTCATAAATAAAATTATACCAGTATAAATCAGTCATATCTTTATCAAGCCACATTGGAAAGTATCCAATAACGGCGATTGTTTTTAAATTATATTTATTGATAATGTTAATTACCCGGTCCAACTTTTCCCATTCGTAATGCTTTGAGCGTTTTTTTTGAAGTTCGGGCCACGGGAAATCGATCCGTATATAGGTTGTTCCTGTCTGGGCGCATCGGGATACTATGCTATCGATAGTTGAGTCGGGATAATGTAATATCCAGCCTGTAGCTATTCCGGTTTTATTGAGTCTGCCTGACTTATCAGCCTGACTGAATGCTTTATTGCACTGCCCGAAAAAAATTATTGATAAAAATGCTAATGACTTTAATGATATAGATTCACATAGTGCTTGCTTTAAAATGTTAACAGGACAACGGGTAAAAAAAGGAAAGAATGAGATAGGCATATGATACAGTAATTACTGAAAATCTTCGGGAGATATGTTTTTCCAGTGAGTTAGTGCTTCTGCCATTGGGTATTTGAAAGGAAAATTATTTTTAATTAAATACTGTGGCTCAATATTCGTTGGAAAAGCGGCTTTTCTGACTCTGACGTGATGAATAGAAGAGTTAGGTTTGAAAAAACGCAATACTTTGGCCGCTAACACAACACACCACAGAGGGACATGAAAAATGAAAACTTTGCATTTCAGATGAGCTTTGATAATTGCGGCAAGTTCCCTCATACTAATTACAGGAGTTTCAGCATAATTATAGATAATCAGCTTATCAGTTTTATTCATTACAAATTCGAAACTGTCAATCAAACCATATATGTAACCGAATGATTTTTTAATATCGGATGAACCCGGAAAAACAAAATACCCTTTTTGTATGGCGCGAATCATGCGGTAAATATTGCCCGGGTCTTTTGGCCCGAATATTACGGACGGACGGCAAATAATGAGTCTTCGGTCATTAGATTTATTCAGCCAAATTTCATGGATTTTTTCTGCGACAAGTTTGGAGATTCCATAGGGGGTTTCCGGATATAAAGGGGATTCCTCGTTTCTGCAATCTCTTGAGCGTCCATAAACAGCGATACTGGAGGTGAAGACCAAAGTAGTGCACCCGATTGATTCTGCGAATGCGCAGACATTTTCGGCTCCTTTGATATTCGTATCAAAATATTCATTAGGCTGATGTCCGGGTTCACGGTGAACGGCTGCTAAGTTATACACAAGCGAGTTTTCATGGGGTACGATATCAGCCTCAATTTTTTCTCTTACATCAATATGACGATATGTAATTTTTGGATCAGTTATTGTGCATTCGATAATATCAAATACAAATATGCGTGAAATATCCTTTACATTTAGGTAATGACGAATCAGCGCAGAACCTATATAGCCTGAACCGCCGAAAAGAATGATGTTCATTTCAATCCCGAATTTATTTTGACAGGTTATTTTTCCATTCCTGAATCATTGAATCTACATGAAATTTAATTGATCTTTCAAACGTTTCGCGGCTGAATTTTTCCGCGTGTGCCCGTATTAAAGCC
>JBBIRG010000002.1:0-19461 GCA_037441945.1 Bacteroidota bacterium
CCAGCTGAGAATTTATGACCTGCACACGCTGGTGGTGAACGCAGAACGCGAAAAAGTGATGCTTGAAATGGCGGGCGCCGCGGCGCACGAACTCGCCCAGCCCATCACCAGCGCCATGGGGCTCATCCAGATCATCCTCTCCAAAAATGAGATGAGCCATCAGAAAATGGAATACAGCCAGGAAATGAAAATGCTTTACGAATGTCTTCAGCGCATGACCGACGTCATCCATAAAATCCAGCGGATACGGAAATACGAAACGACGCCGTATGCCGGCGCCAAATCCATCATTGATATTACCAAAGCGTCCAGTTAAACGTCCCGAATGATGCGCCGGTTCAAGCCTGCCTTTGTACAAAGCTTTTCGTACCGACGGTTCAACGACATCCTTGCCCGTTCGGAAAGTCCGGCGGATATGCTTAGCCGTGAAGCGGACGGAAAAGTTTCTTTTCTTGAATTATTCATCGAATCCGTTTACCTGCGGCGCCTCTCCCTGAGCAACGGCGAGATCCGGGTCATTGCGGACGAAACGGTCGAGGGATTCGGCCTTCGCGTGATCCGTGGCAGGCAAGTACAATATTATTTCATCAATCATCTCGGCTTCGGATTGGCGGAAGATTTTTTCGGCGCGATCAGGGAAATGATATCCGGCGCGTTTACCGGGGCAGCGCAAAAAATCATTCCCATCGATGACCGCGTTTCAGTTTGTCATGAACCGGAAATCCGCATGCTGAATATAGCGTATGACACAGCGCGCAAAACAAACTGGCGGCTCGAAAGCGTCGCCGCGGAATGGAAAGAATCCTGCCGGTCATTCCGCGTTCTGAATTCGGAACAGATCGACGCGGCGGGACAAGATCATCTGGTCAGCTTTTCGGTCCAATCATCACTGCGTAACGGTTCTGCTGTTTATCAGGGACGAACATCTTCCGGGGGTCGATGCGCTCCGGATAATAATCCGGAACTCCGTCCGGAGATTGCGGGCAAAGAAGCGGCGGAAGAGGCGGAGAAACAAAAATCTGCGAAGCCTTGTCAATCAGGTGTTTATCCGGTCATACTCGCTGCCGGCCGCTGCGGAGCCGTCATTCATGAGATGATAGCCCATCCGCTAGAAGCGGACGTCGTCCTTAACGGATTGTCCTGTTTTTCCGGCATGATCGGGAACCGGGTCGCCCCGCAATATGTTAATGTCGTGGATGACGGAACCCTGGCGAACGGACGCGGAACATCCGTAACCGACGACGAAGGCGCGCCGTCCCGGCGAACCGTCCTCATCGAAAATGGAATCCTGAAAAATTTTCTACACGACCGTTTAACCAGCCGGAAAATGGGCGTTGCGCCGACCAGTTCGGCTCGGCGTGAAAATTTCGCGTATCCGCCGATGCCCCGCTCCAGAAACACTTTCATCGAATCATCAGCCGCCGGTACGGAAGATGACCTGATCCGCTCAGTGAAAAAAGGCCTGTACGCTACTTCCGTTACACGGGGACAGGTTGACCCGTACACAGGAACATTTGTCTTTACCGTTCAGGACGGATTCTGGATCGAAAACGGCAAACCAGCGTTTCCCGTCCGCCCAGCGATGATGATGGGTAACAGTCTTGAAATTCTGGCGCAAATCGGCGCCGCAGGAAATAACATGATTCTGGAAACGTCCTCAGGCGACTGCGTCAAAGACGGCCAGCGCGTACCCGTCAGTTACGGGCATCCGGCTTTGCGAATTAATCCAGTACTTATCCAACCATTTTCATAAGGAGCCCAGAATGACACAGCATGCAAAAAAAGCAGAGGTGTACAGCCACTGGCAGATCGTCTTTCCCGAACTGGCAAATACGCGCGGCGTGATGTTCGGCGGAAAAATTCTGGCCATCATGGACATGGAGGCCGCCGTCGCGGCGTCCCTATTCTGCAACAGCGCCATCGCGACCATATCTATCGAACAGGTCGATTTCTTCCAGCCGGTCTATGTAGGAAACCGTATGGAAACGCGCGCCCGAGTCGTTTTTACGGGCAAATCTTCCCTGGTCGTTCATGTCGAATGCTATGCGGAAGATCATCTCTCCGGCGACCGCCGGATCTGCGCCGCGGCTTTTTTCAATATGGTTCCGCTCAATAAGGAAGGAAAGTCTCATCCGGCGCCGGCGTTGCTGATCGATAGCGATATTGAACGAAAAGCGTTTGAAAAAGCCAAAACCGTTCATGCCCTGGCAGTCCAACGCAGGAAATCAGAAAAAAAATAATGAAATTTCACCCTGTTTAAACCGGAGTCCCCGATCAAGTTCGGTTTTTTACCGGTTTATTGCTTGTTTCCTGACTGGGTTTGTTTTAGGCCTTTTGGTTGATTTTATTTGATTTTAAACATTAAACTTCTATATTTTATGTTTGTATTTGATTTGAATGTATCAGGGTTGGTACGATTTTTTATCAATATAGATAAGGAGACAGAACCATGGCTGCAAAAATTGGCATCAACGGATTTGGCCGTATCGGCCGCCTCGTGTTCAGCGCGTTAGTTAATAAAGGCTTGCTGGGCAAGGACATTGACGTCGTTGCGGTTGTGGATATCAGTACGGACGCCAAATATTTCGGCTATCAGCTGAAATACGATTCCATACACGGCCGGTTCAACGGAACGATCGCTTCCGAAAAAAGCAAACCCGACCTTGCCGACGACGACATCCTCGTCGTAAACGGCCATAAGATCAGATGCATCATGGCGACTAAGGAACCATCCCAGCTTCCGTGGAAAGAACTCGGCGTCGAATACGTCATCGAATCGACGGGATTGTTCACCGCGTCCGATAAAGCCCATGGCCATATCGACGCCGGAGCCAAAAAGGTTATCATCTCCGCGCCCGGAAAAGGCGACGTCAAAACCATCGTGATGGGCGTCAATGACCATGAATACGACCCGACGAAACATCATATCGTCTCCAACGCCTCCTGCACCACCAACTGCCTCGCGCCGGTGGTTCACGTGATCATGAAAGAAGGAATCGGCATCGAGACCGGCCTGATGACAACGATCCATTCCTACACCGCTACGCAGAAAACGGTAGACGGCCCGTCGAAGAAAGACTGGCGCGGCGGACGGGCGGCGGCGATCAACATTATTCCGTCATCAACCGGCGCGGCTAAAGCCGTCGGTGAAGTCATCCCGGCGCTCAAAGGCAAAATGACCGGCATGTCGTTCCGCGTACCCACAGCGAACGTTTCGGTTGTCGACCTTACCTTCCGCGCGGCGAAAGACGCAAGCATCAGTGAAATTGACAGCCTTTTGAAAAAAGCCTCCGAAACCTACCTGAAAGATATTCTCGGATACTGCAACGAGGAAGTTGTCTCAACGGATTTCATCCACGATGAACGCTCCTCCATCTATGATTCGCTGGCGACGATGCAGAACAATCTCAAGGACGAAAAACGGTTTTTTAAAATTGTCTCCTGGTATGATAATGAATGGGGCTATACCTGCAGGGTGATCGACCTGCTGAAACTCATGATGAAAAAATAAACAGCGCGGTAAAAAACATGAACGACATTCACCCACAACCAACCGTGAGCCGACAATGAAAAAGATGTCCGTGCAAGATGTCCATTTCAAAGATCAGCGCGCGCTGATCCGCGTGGATTACAATGTTCCGCTGGACGATAAACAGCAGATCACCGATGACACACGCATCCGTGAGACCTTGCCTACGCTGAATAAAATCCTGAACGACGGAGGCCGGTGCATTATCATGAGCCATTTGGGCCGTCCGAAAGGAAAGAAAAATCCCTCGATGTCTCTGCAGCCTTGCGCGGAACGTTTAAGCAATCTGTTGGGCAGGCCGGTACAAATGGCGGGCGACTGCATCGGGCCGGAAGTCCTAAAAATGGCCTTCTCGCTGAAAAACGGCGAAGTGCTGATGCTGGAAAACCTCCGTTTTTACGCCGAAGAAGAAGCCAACGATCCGGCGTTCGCGCAGAAATTAGCCTCGCTGGGCGACGTGTATGTCAACGACGCGTTTGGCACCGCGCACCGGGCCCACGCATCTACCGAAGGCGTGACGAAATCCTTCAAACAAAATCTAGCCGGCTTCCTCATGGATAAGGAAATCAAATACCTCGGCGAAAGCCTTCAGAATCCAGCCCGCCCGTTTGTCGCCATAATCGGCGGCGCCAAGGTGTCCGGCAAAATTGACGTCATCGAAAACCTGATGAAAAAAGTCGACGCCCTGATCATCGGGGGCGGAATGATGTTCACGTTCGCAAAAATGATGGGCCATGAAATCGGCAAATCCCTGTTCGACGCGGACAAGGCCGCCCTGGCCAAACAAATCATGGATAACGCCAAAGCGTCCGGCAAACGGATCCTCCTTCCCGTCGACTGCATCGCCGCGAAAGAAGTGAAATCTGAATCGGAACACAAGGCGGTCGCGATGGACGCGATTCCCGACGACTGGGTTGGCGTTGATATCGGCCCGCGAACCGTTGAACTCTTTACAAAGGAAATCCTGTCGGCTAAGACGGTTGTCTGGAACGGACCGATGGGTATTTTTGAAATGGAGCCGTTTGCAAAAGGAACGAAAGCCGTCGCTCAGGCCCTTGTCAATTGTACAAACAACGGCGGCATTACGATTGTCGGCGGCGGGGACTCCGCGGCGGCCATCGCCGAGATGGGACTGGAAAAGCAAGTATCGCACGTATCCACCGGCGGCGGCGCATCGCTCGAATTTCTCGAAGGCAAGGTCCTTCCCGGACTCGACGCTCTGACCAACGCTTAATTCACGCTAAACCCAACGAGGCACGCGATGAGAAAAAAATGTATTGTCGGTAACTGGAAAATGAACAAAACACCGCAGGAAGCGATGCAGCTTGCCCGCGCGATAAAGATGAAAAGCACCGACCTGCGCAAGGCGGAAATCGGCGTATGCCCTCCGTCCATCTGCATACCCGCCGTCGCCGATATTCTCAAGGACACGCGTATCCTGGTCGGCGCCCAGAATCTGTACCTGAACAAATCCGGCGCTTTTACCGGCGAAATTTCCGCGCCCATGATCAAAGACGCCGGCTGTTCGCTGGTCATCATCGGCCATTCCGAACGCCGCCAGTATTTCCACGAAACCGACGATCTTGTTAACCGGAAAATCGGCTTCGCGATGGACGAAGGTCTCCGCCCGATTGTCTGCATCGGCGAAACGCTCGAAGAACGCGAACAGGGAAAGATGGAATCGGTCATCGAACGCCAGTTCACCGGCGCGATGAAAGACATTCCCGAATCCAGCGCCCGCGGCATCATCATCGCCTACGAACCGGTATGGGCCATCGGTACCGGCAAAACAGCGACCGTCCGGCAGGCCGATGAAGTGCACAGGCTGATCCGCCAGTTCGCCGAACGGCTGTATTCCTCCGCGCTGGCCGACTCAATGATCATACAATACGGCGGCAGCGTCAAGCCGGATAACGCCGCGGAATTGTTCGGCTCACCGAACATCGACGGAGCGCTCATCGGCGGAGCCAGCTTAGACGCAGACGGATTCATCGCCATCGCGCGCGCTGCGGAACAGGTCAGTTAATAATAGAGGAACAATTAATTTATAATTTATTTTATATTATCAAAACAGGAGTATTCTTTCCATGTTTGTCTTTCTCGTGATACTGCACATCATCGTCAGCATCCTGCTGATCATCGCGATCCTCCTTCAGTCCAGCAAAGGCGGCGGACTGGCCGGCATAGGCGGCGGTTCATCCACGGCGTTCCTGAGCGGACGGCAAGCCGTCGATACGCTCGTGAAAGCTACGATCTTTCTTTCCATTTTATTCGCACTGCTCAGCGTTGCCCTGAATATTAAAGGCCTCCGCGACACCGGACCGGAAAAAGGAATTATCGAAACCGAACTGGAACACAGCGGCGGACAAACGGTACCGACGGAATAATCGCAAAACCGAAAAAATGATTGGACAAAATTCCATTTTTTCATTACATTGTCCCGGTTGTTTTTAGTTGATCTTTGATTGATTGCCGAAGTGGTGAAATTGGCAGACACACCATCTTGAGGGGGTGGCGCTTAACCGCGTGCGGGTTCAAATCCCGCCTTCGGCACACCCGTTCCGGATTCCATAGGAACCTGGCATTTTCGGATTTACTTGTTAACGGGAAAACGAATATATACTTGAAGACATAACGTAACCAACCTTTTTTGGAGGTGTTGTACAATGAAAAATTTTTCCTTATTTTGCTTGATGTTTTTCATTCTGTTACCCGTCAAAGGGCTTCTTCTGGCGCAGGAAGGCACAACAGACGATGACTACCAGAGAAAATTAGAGGAATGGAAAAAGCAGAAAGAACAGATCGAAAAACAAAACCAGGAAAAACTGTCCTCCATGGGATCCCAACAACAAGCCAAGGCAAAATTCAAACTGGGCTCCGATTCCTATAAGCAGGGCAATTACGTTCAGGCCATCAAGGAATTCCAGGAAGCGATCAAACTCGATCCGAATTACCAAAAGGCCTATATCAATCTCGGATTGTCTTACCGACGGCTGGGCGATAATAACCAAGCGCTTGCGAATTACGACAAAGCGATTAACATCAAAAGCGGTGACAAAGAATCCGTCTCCCTTGCCATCAGTTACAAAGCCAACCTTTATATCGACATGAAGGATTTTAAAAAGGCCATTGAAACTATGGACCTATACCTCACAGATAATGCCGATGACGACGGCATCCTTTATCTGAAAGGAAAAGTTCTTAAGGACGGGCTCGGACAATTAAAGGAATCCATGGCGCTTTTCCAGGAATCCATTGCCAAGAATCCGAACAACGCCAAAGCCCTGTTGGAACTGACTAATGTACTGAATACGACCGGGGACTATCAGACGGCGATCACACACGGTTTAAACGGGCTTAAATCCTCACGAGACGCCGAAACAACCGCCGCGCTGAATTATGAGCTGGGCGATTCCTACAGGAAAATCCAGAACGCCGCCGAAGCGGTCAAGTATTATGAAGCCTCAAAAACAAGCCGGCGTTGGAGAGAATCCGCGGAATACTGGATCAAATCACTGAGTGGAAAATAAAACAACAGGTAAATGTTTTGGACAGGTGTTATCCGGCTTTTCCGCGGCCGGTAACACCTGTTTTTCATCATGCGACCAGGGAGACAAACTATGAGCGAAATCATCGAAGGCTGGGTTGTACTGGAAACCCTGAATTACGAGCACCAGGCGGAAATGATCCGGACGCAGTTGGTGTCGTCCGGCATAGAATGCACCGTTTTTTCCCAGAAAGATAACGTCAACGTTGTTTTTGTCGGCGATTTATCCGAAATCAAAATCCTAGTCCATCAGGATCAGATAGAAAAAGCCCGTGAAATAATCAAGGATCTGGAACTGCCGGACATGGAAATCTCAGAAGATGCCGATGTCGGCGAATGGACGGCGGCGGATGAAGAGGCAGAGGAAGAGGAAACGGAAGCAGACGACGAGACTGATAAGAACGAAACGGCATGATGGCTTCCGGCGAAGCGGCAATTAATGCCGGAGCGCACTCGAATCAGGCGGTTTACCCGCTGATCGGCGGTTTCAGTAAAGACATTTTCAGACATAAATATCATTGGAAAACGCTGACTCCTGCCGGCTGTTCGGAACGGCTGTCGCAAAAATCGTTAGATGTGGCTTTGTTACCGGCGATAGATTACTCTGCCATCCGCTCGCATCATCCCCTGGTCATTGTGCCCGGTATCGCCGTTTCGTCGCATAAAAAATCGCTGACGGCGATTCTGCTGTTCAACCGCGGACTTTCGGATATCCGTTCCGTCGCCGTCGATGAAAGAAGCCCGGCGGAAACCGCCCTGCTGAAAATCATCCTGAAAGAAAAATTCCGGACCGAACCCGCGCTGATCCCGATGCCGCCGGATCATACCGCTATGCTTCAAAACGCCGACGCCGCGCTTATTACCGGCGACGAAGCCCTGCCTCTGAACGAAACCTTTGAACAAAAACTCGATCTCGGCGAAGAATGGGACGACCTGACCGACGGCCTGCCTTTTGTATCAGCCTTCTGGGCGGGCCACAAAGATAAAATGGACCGCGGAATCGTCGAGGACTTCATCCTTGCAAAAACAAAAGGACTGAGTAACATCAGCGGGGAATCCGCTCTTGCGCTATGCACCGGCTATGATTTCGGTGAACCGGAAAAAAACGGACTTATGGAATTTTATTCATACTCTTATTACTACGGCCTCATAAATGAGATTCCTGAACTGCATTTCCTTCCCGAGTGAGCGCCCGCTTCAACCGGTAAGAACTTAACAACAAGTAACAGAAATACGTTGCTTTTGTAGTTGCGGTTTCCTAACATCTTTATAGAAGCGTTACCGTCATCAAAAAGGATCCGGTTTGGATATTCAGGTTGAAATCAAGTCTATCATCGAGGATGAGCAAAGCAACGGCTATGTGCTTCAGCTGATGGAAATTAATCCCGAACGCGTCCGTGTCCTGCCTGTGGTGATCGGCGCGCCAGAAGCGCACGCCATTGCGCTGGAACTGCAGGGCATCAAGCCTTTCCGCCCTTTCACGCACGATTTACTGGCGCAGGTCATTGAGACGCTGGACGCGGAAGTCAGGAAAGCCGTTATTACCGAACTGAACAAAAACACGTTCTACGCATCGGTTTTCCTCGATCATCCGACACTGGGCGAACAGGTTGTTGATTCACGTCCGTCGGACGCTATCGCGCTCGCCCTGCGAGTCGGAGCGCCCGTCTACGTCGCCGAAGAGGTTTTGATGAACGCCGGCTTTGAAATCGACCGCGCCTCCGGCCAGATCATTAAACACGCCGAAACGCAGACCGATAACCGCGATTCAGGGGATGAAGCGCAGATTCTGATCCGGCAGCTCGAACAGGACCTTCAGGAAGCGATCCGATCAGAAAATTATGAACGAGCCGCCCAACTCCGCGACCAGATCAATTTACTCAAATCGGCCGAAAAATAATCCGCGGGAAAACCCGCCGGATCAAACTGATTGCCATGTGGATCCTATCTCGATACGTCATCCGTGAACATATAGGCCCTTTCTTCTTCGCCCTGACAATTATCACGGCGATGCTGGTGCTGAATTTCGTCCTTCAGGCGATGCGGTACATCATCGGCAAGGGAATAAGCCTGCAGGTCATCATGGAATTCATCGCCTACAATCTCGCGTGGATTATGGTGCTGGTCGTTCCGATGTCGATCCTGGTGGCGACGATCATGGCCTTCGGACGGCTGGCATCCGACAACGAGATCACCGCGATAAAAGCCGGCGGTATAGGATTCTACAGGCTCATCATACCGGCGCTTGTGACGGCCGCCATTGTCATGGCCGGCGTTTTCTATTTCAACGACCGTGTACTTCCCGTAGCCAATCATAAAGCGCGTATCCTGAAAAAAAGCATTCAGACCAAACGCCCTACTCTGTCCATCCAGCCTGGTGTGTTCCTCGACGGCGTCGAAAACTACAGCCTGATCGTGGAAAACAAGGACGAACTCGGTTCAGCGATATACGGCGTCACGATCTTCGACCGCTCGGCGAATGATCTTGTCCGGACCATTTCCGCGAAAAAAGGATCTATCGAAATCGACGAATCCAGCGAGGCAATGATCATATTGTTGGAACAGGGCGAACTGCATGAAGTGCGGTATTCGCGCCAGGACCAGTATCAGCGGATGTTTTTTGACAAGTACCGGATCGTGATTCCGGTCGAGAATATGACGCTGAAAAAAAGCGATGAAAACTACCGTAACGACCGCGAAAAGACCATCGAACAGCTCATGGGCGACGTCGAATTCCGGCTGGAAGAAAAACAACGCCGCGTGAATACGATTTACCGCCTGCTCGAAAAAGACCCTCAGGCCGTCGCAGGACTCGAGGAACGGTACCGCAAAATCCTGCGCGAGTCCGTGTTCCGCGATTCCTGGTCCGACCGGATCAGCGACGGGTTCCTCAGCCTGAATCGTCCCGCGCGGGCCGACAGCGCCGCGGAAACTGAACTTGACCCCGGACTGAAAGCGGAAATTATCCGTTTGATGCGCGATTCGACGGCGAAAGTATCGGAACTGAGATACGGAAAAACTGAAGTAGCGATCCCCGAATCCCGTTTACTGGTCATACCCCCCAGGGATCCGGGACAGACCGATACAATCCATCAGGGTTCGCGCAGCGCGAACATACAGCAGCTGGCTTCCAATCTGTCCGCCTTAAGCAATTACCAGCGGATGCTTGACCAGCTGATGATCGAGGTCAATAAAAAATATTCGATACCTGTGGCTTGTCTGGTGTTCGTCCTGCTCGGCGCGCCCATCGGGGTCAAAGCCCGTAAAGGCAACCTGGGAATCGCCGGGGGAATCAGCCTTTTCTTTTTTATCGCTTATTATTTTTGCCTGGTGCTTGGCGAGGATTACGGCGACCGCCAGTTGTTAAATCCGTTTTTCGCAATGTGGTTTCCAAACATCGCGCTGGGCGTCACCGGAATTATTCTCACCTACCAGACCGCTTCGGAACGGACATTCGGACTTCACCGCGTTTTTCCCGGAATGATTCATGGTATCTCCCGGCTGTTTAGTTATATCCGGACCCTCACGAAAAAGAAAACCCCATGAAACCGGAACGGAACCGTTCAAAGAACCTGCTCTTCGGCCGCCAGCCCTTAATGGAAGCTCTTCGGGCCGGATTCGGCGTAATCGGGATTACCATCCAGGACGGCGCGCGCGGTGATATCATTGCGCAAATCCGTCAGTTGGCGGAACAACTCGGGATACCGGTCAGGACTGAGGGTCAGCGTTTTTTTGACCGCTTGGCGCCTGGGAAAAACCATCAGGGCGTTCTGGCGGAATACCGGTCTGAGGCGTTTGATTATACCGAACCGGAGGCGCTGCTGGAATACGCCGCAGTAAAAAATGAAAAACCAGTTCTGGCGATACTCGACCAGATTACCGATCCGCATAATTTCGGAGCAATCATTCGCAGCGCGGTGGCAGCGGGACTGCATGGATTGATCATACCGAAGCACAACGCCGCTGAAGTGACGGATACGGTGATGAAAACCTCCGCCGGAACCGCCGCGTCATGCGGTATCGCCCGTGTGACGAACATCGTTCAAACCATGGAATGGCTGAAAAAAAATGACGTATGGATTTACGGTTCTTCCGCCGCGGCGGAAAAAAGCATCTACGAATCGGATTTCCGGGGCGGAACAGCTGTCGTCATCGGCAGCGAAGGCAAAGGCATGCGCCGGCTGGTGGAAGAGCATTGTGATTTTCTCATGCGCATTCCCCTGCGGGGACCGGCCGAATCGCTCAACGCATCCGTCGCCGCCGGCGTGATCTTCTTCGAAATCAACCGCCAGCGAAGTGTAGATCACCAGTGATCCCATTCCGACATCACACAGATCCATGTTTACAAATTTTAAAAATGAACGAAACGGGTTTGAGAAAAAATCCTCTCTATAACCGATCCGGAAACGGGTCGGATGGGTTTTGGTTGGGACGATTGCAATAAAAAATTTATTTCCTTACAATGTCTGATTCTGCCGGACATCGGAAGTCTTAAAAATAATCGGCAGGATTTCCCTTTAGCTCACCTAAAAATTTTATTCAAAGCGGCTGAAGAGCGCGGTAATAAAAAAGGGCAACGAAAAAATATTTCATTGCCCTTCAATATCACGGTATGGAGAATTAACCGGTTCTTTTCATGTACAGGGAACGGGGCGCGGCATTCGGACGCCGGCGCGCGGCCATCGGACTGGCATAGGTATAAATATTCTGTATCATGTACAGGGAGAACGATTGTTCCAGGTTCCGCAGGTCTTCAGGAAAATCCAGTTCGCCGTACTGGAATTCGGTGACGTCGGCATAACCGACATGAAATCCTTTGTCGATCATCAGCTGGATGGCTTTGACGAAGAACGCCTTGCGCGCGTCGGGATGCGTCATGGCCTCGTCGAGCGCCGCGCGGAATGCCTCAACGCCGCTCTTGCGGAACAGCCGCAGTCCGATGGATTCGCCGTTAGCCAGGTTGTTATCGATGGTTTTGCTTATTTCAATAACGTGCGAACCGGCGAAGCGTACTTTCATATCCTCGTTGTCGTACGAATCATTTCGGTGAATCGCGACAACCGCGTGCGCGTCTTATTTGCGGATCGTGCGCAGGAGCGATTCGCGCTCGAAAACATTGTCGCCGTTAATGACGGCAAAATCATCGGTCATCTCTTCGCGGGCTAACCACAGCGAATATAGATTATTGGTACGGTCGTATTCTTTGTTGATCACGATCTTGACGCGGATATCGAGATTGTGCATGATAATGTACCGCTTCACGGCTTCCCGGATCTTATCCACGCGGAATCCGGCGACAATCACTATATCTTTTATGCCGACACTGCTGAGCGTGACTAATTGATATTCTAAAATCGTGGAACCATTGATGCTCAAAAGGCATTTCGGGGTTTCACTGGTTAATGGCTCTAATCTTTTTCCCTGTCCCGCCGCTAATATGAATGCTTTCATCACTATCTCCTGACTAAAAAAGTTATATGTGCTATTTGCAATAATCGTGCCACAATAATAGAAAAACTACTATAAACTTATAAGCTGATTTTATTGCACTTACAATATAAGTGTAATAAATATTTTACTACTATTTCCAATTCATTAAAGTTTTATGAAATATAAATATTGCAGGTGCAATAAAAATATTGCACCCTTATCAGAACGAGTTTCGCATTAATTGCACAAGCCCTGAATCTGAAAACCAAGCAAGACAATCGTCACTCAAAAACAGTATCCGAAGGAACGACGATCGCTCATATCTAATTATGTTACATTCCGAAAAAACACCCGCATCCCGATTTTTTCATCGGAAGCTACCACCGCAATTTTTCGGAGGTTTTCCGTATTGCGCGTCAATGAATTTCAAAATGTGAGAAGAGCCTCAAAAAAAGCAATGAATGCAGGGTGAACAATATCAAACCCTGCAAACCGCGGCGATCAAATATTGGATAACCGGATTACAGCTTAAGAACCCTCACGAAAGGAGCCAAGCAGATAATCAATGATGATTTTTGCGTCGAGCAGCGGATTGAATGTAAAATCGGGCGAAAGACGGTCGCGTACATTCGTCGTTAACCGGACGGCGGCTTTGCGGACTTTTCCAGGGACTTCGCTTTTTGTAGAAAATGCCTGAATTCGGTCAACGGCGTTTATGTTTTTTTCATGTTTTTCCGAATACAACTCAGCCGTTTTTAAAACGGCGCCGACCGCCCTTCGGCAGCAGGCGCGCGCCCGCCCGTCATTTCCTTCCTGCCAGGCTTTTTCAGCGTCGGATAATTCAACTTCCCAAATAATGTTTTTTTCAGTCATCAGTCAAAACAAAAAAAAATTTATTTGCTTAATTTAAAAACTTTATTCAAATTGCACAATAAAATATTTAAGCGATTCGATATTACATTTAACCAGAACAACCATTAACCGAAGGAGATAGCTATGGAAGGTTTAGCGTTAGTATGTTTTCTGTTCACCGGCTTCTTTCTGCTGATGTTACTGATGTCGTCCTTTTTTGTCATCAAACAGCAAACCGGCGGCGTTATCGAACGTTTTGGGAAATTCCACCGCATCGTCCGTCCGGGACTGGGCATGAAAATTCCCATCGTCGACAAGCTGGTTGTCCGGCTCAATATGCGGGTGCAGCAATTAGACGTTGTCGTGGAAACCAAGACTTCGGACGACGTATTCGTTCATATCAAAGTTTCGGTGCAGTATTTCGTCATCCCCGAACAGGTGTACGAGGCGTATTACAAGCTGACGAATATTCATCAGCAGTTGACCGCGTACGTGTTTGATCTTGTCCGCGCGCAGGTTCCCAAGCTTAAATTAGACGATGTGTTTGAAAAGAAAGATGAAATCGCCGATGTGGTAAGCAAGGAACTCAAAGATACGATGCATGAGTTCGGTTATGAGATCCTCAAGGCGCTTGTTACGGACATTGATCCCGACTCCAAAGTCAAGGAAGCAATGAACGAGATCAACGCGGCTACGCGCCTCCGAATGGCGGCGACCGAAAAAGGCGAGGCCGACCGCATTTTGAAAGTTAAGTCCGCCGAGGCCGACGCGCAAAGTAAGGCGCTTCAGGGCAAGGGCATCGCCGACCAGCGCAAAGCCATCATCGAGGGTTTGCGCGATTCCGTGGAACAGTTCCAGCAGGCCGTCGAAGGCTCCACCGCCAAGGACGTTATGACGCTGGTTCTGATGACGCAGTATTTCGATACGCTGCAGTCGCTCGGCGAAAAATCGAATAACACTACCATTCTGATTCCCCACTCACCGGGCGCGCTGAGTTCGGTAGCAGATCAGATCCGTGACGCGATGATGACCGCCACGCAGGCTACGAAAGACCAGAAATAAGATTGAAAACGTTTGATCGAATGAAAACGCCGCGATTACATCCGCGGCGTTTTTTTTTAGCGGGGATTAAGAAGGCGTTTTTCCAGAAGAATCGTCTCGTCCAAAGCTTCTCTCGGCAGTCCCAGATCCAGCAGGCTGTCGATCGACATTTCCTCGACGGTCACTGTGAAATGATCGCCGTCTTTGCTGATGTTATACTGCACGCCTTTCGCATGATCATATATCGACAGGTTTTCCTTAACCTCAAAGCCGCCGAAATTCCTCTCCAGCAGATGGATTTCATTTTTCACATAATGATAAACGATGTATTCTTCGCGGAAAAATGGGTCACAGCTTATTTCAAGGAACCTAGATTTGAATGTGAATTTAATCCTGTCGAACATAACCGTTCTCCCCGTTTTTGGGTGACACGTTATTACTCTTTTCTGAAATGTACCCAAAAACCTTAAAAAAACCAAATGATTTTTAAAAGAAATAAACCGTTTTACTTTACAATTCTCACCGTAATACCCCACTGATCGGGCATGGAGGGCGGATCTTCGTTCCATTCGTTGTAGTGATGGGAATCGTCGGATATGTAAGTCAGGTCATAATTGCCCGCTTCGAGAAGAATGACGCCGTCGAACATTCGGTTTTTTTTGCTTCCGCCGGCATGGGATGAGGCGTTAAACGTCATCTCCCATACAGTCTGGCCGGTTTTTGCGTTCTTGATCCATCCGTAATCGTACATTTTTCCGCGTTTCCCTTCGCCGATGCATACAATGCGGACTTTCGCGTCCTGGTCCAGCCGGAAAGACTTGGACATATACTCGTCATCCCGGACGCGGATGATCTGCGCAAGAACGGAAGCGTCTTCGGACTCCTTTAATTTGGCGACAGAATATGCGTCATCGTTATTGATGAGGCTGAGTGTGATGCCCCATTTTTTAGGGTTGTGCGGAGGATCGGCGTTCCAGTCCTCGTAAGAGTGGGAACCATCGGTCGTATAATGGGCTTTATATTTTCCGGCAGGCAGGGCAATAATTTCTTCAGCGAGACGGTTCTTATCGGCGCCTCCTGCGAAACGGGTTTTATCAAAATTCATATTCCAGACCCGCCGGCCGGTTGATTCATCGGTTATCCAGCCGTAGTCAAACATTTGTCCGTCCCGCCCCTCTCCGAGCGCGTATATGAGCAGGCTTATGTTTTTCTTTAACTCAAAACCCTCCGTATGGTAATCACGGTCGCCAATACCGGTCAATGCGACAATTTCCATTTTAGTCACTTTTTTATAATCGCGGATATACGCCAGTGATTTTTCATCCAAGACCGACAATTGAAGTCCCCAGCGCGAGGGATCAAAGGGCGGCTGCATATTCCATTCAGCTGAGGAATGGGAATCATCGGTCAGAAAGGTCGCGATATAATTTCCAGGAGGCATGACCATCGCGCCCGAATACAGGCGGTTTTTATCAGCTCCGCCGCCGTGTCGAGTTCTGTCGTATTCCATTTCCCATATCCGCTCGGCGGTGCGGTCGTTGGTGATCCAGCCGTAATCGTACATACGCCCGTCCATTCCCTCGCCGTTGCAGTAGATATGTACGGAGGTTTCCTTCGTAACAGAAAATCCCTTTTCCAGATATTCGCTGTCTCGCGCTCCGGTCAGGGAAACAAAAACCATTTTACCGTGCTCAGATCTGCCGTTTAAATCAAAATTTTTTTTATGCTGTTCCTTGGCCAGAAGCCTGAACCGCCAAACGTCCCGGTCATCGTCCAGGGACAGTAATTCGTCATCCGTGAACATGCGTACAAAATTTTTAACGAACTGTCCCCACTGTCCGGATGTCCTTGATATCCTTATTATTTTCTGGCTGATAGTTGAATAATGAACTTCGTATTGCCCTGGCTGCAGCGTCAAAGCTCCGGTAAATGATACATTCAGGGAATTCAGATTTCGCGTCACATTCTGTTCGTTCATCGACCAGATGACCTCGCGTGTATCGGCGTTCAGGATCCAGGCGTAAGCGACCAGCGGATTCCAGTTTTTCCAGGTTTTCTTTTTGTACATCGCTCCTACGGCGTCAATGAACACCGGCGTTGTTTCCGAGACACAGAAAGAACGGCTTACGATTTCATCCGAATCAAAATCACGGAGGTCTATCACCGCATACTGGGCGACAACCGGAAATGCCATCAGCACCGAAGCTATTCCGCTGAGCAATAAGTAGTAAGGTTTTTTCATGGCCAGTTCCTGTTCAGTTTCAATAGTACAGTTTCACAATATAATATTACGAAAAATCAGATAAAAAGTTCCATATAAGATAATTATTTTTATGTGATTAAGCGGATAATCATGTGGAAAATACCGGAAAAATTGTTTTTCTTGCTTTTTTGTTCATTGAAATTTATATTGCTTTCCCTTCAGGAACGTCATGATTGATTATATTAATAAATTATTCAGAAAATACAGTAATCCGATCATCTACGGGATAATTGCGTCGGTATTCATCGCGGTATTCATACTGATCGAACTGTTCTTCGACTGGGTCTTTCCCAAATTCAGCGATTATTCCCTGTATGTCTTCAAAGCAGTGGTGTTTGTGGCTATATATGAGCCTCTGCATTCGCTGCTTGAAAAACAATTCAGGAAAATTCTTTATAATTATTACTATTATCGACAGAAGCAGCTGCTTGAAATAGACTCTTTCCTGAATACAAGCCTGACGTTTAAGGAAATGACCGACATCGTAACGCAGCAGCTTAGCCAGGTCCTTAATGTCCGCATCGTTTCGCTGTATCTTGTTTTACCGGACTCATTGTCCCTGGTCAGTTCCGCCGGATCGCAGACACTGATGACCCGGCGGCTCCGGTTCGCTGTTCAGGACCAGGAGCAATGGCTGAATCGCCGCGGGGTTTTCCCCATCGAGGAAATCCAGAAAAATGCCGGGGCCGAAATCCGAAGCGCCCTCGACATCCTGATGCGCGAAGGTCACCGCTATCTCGTACCGGTCGTCAAACGGGACGGCATCAGCGGCATGATCGCGTTCGGTGATTTTATCCACGCGCACGAAGTCCTGACGAACGACGACGAGGAAGTTCTTTACCGGTCGGTTCAGCGTATGGGCAACACCCTGGAAAACGCGCGGCTGAACGGGCAACTGAGAAAAAGCCTCATGGAACGCGAACTGGTGTTGGGCGTCGCCAAGCGTTTCAATTCCATGCTCGACCTGGAAAAACTTCTGGACATTATCCTTGACGTGATCCGGCCGATCGTGCCGTACGACGCGGCAGGCGTCTTTCTCGTGAACTTCAAGACCCAGGAAATCGAAAGCGCCGTGGTGCGCGGATACGACGAGCATGTACTCGAACAGATGAAAATACAGATCGGCACGGGCCTGGTAGGTTATGTGGCCAAGATCGGAAAACCGGTCGTCGTTCGGGACGTGAATCTTAATGAACACTACATTATGATGCGGACCAGTACCCAGTCGGAAATCGCTCTGCCGATACTGGACGGTGAAACGGTAATCGGTGTGATGAACCTGGAAAGCGATAAACTGGGCGCCTACCATGACGGCAATATCGAGCTCCTGAGCGCCCTGGCGGGCGAGGCGGCCATCGCGATCAAAAACGCGCAGCTGAACGAGGACATGCTCCGGACCAAAGAACTGGAAAAAGAGCTGGAAATCGCCGGCCGTCTGCAGCAGTCGATCCTCCCCCAGTCCATGCCCGACATTCCGGGACTGGACATCGCAGCAGTCAGCATTCCGTGTCATTCGGTTGGCGGTGACATTTATGACGTTGTCCGCCTTACGCCAGATACTGTAGCGTTCTGCATCGGCGATGTTTCAGGCAAAGGAGTGCCCGGCGCGATCATGATGTCCATGCTCTACACCGGCTACCGCGGGCTGATCCATGAACACGACTGCACGTGCGATACCGTCGCGGAACTGAACAAATTAATCACAATGCGCAGTTCGGTCGGCACTTACGCCACTTTTTTTTACGGCGCGCTGAACCACCGGACCATGAAACTGACATACACCAACGCGGGGCACAACCCGCCGTTTCTCTATAAAAAAGACGGCCGCTTTACCGAATTAAAAAAGGGAGGCATCGTGCTCGGCTTCATAGCCGACCAGGCCTATGAAGAAGAAGAATTGTCCATCGATCCCGGCGATATTCTGGTTCTATTTACCGACGGCGTGACGGAATCATTCAACGATCAGGATGAGATGTTCGGCGAGGAACGAGTTAAGCGGCTGATTGAAGAGCACGCGCCTGACACCGCCAATGAAATCCGGCAATCGCTGATCGATCAGGTACTTGCCTTTGTTCCCGATACCGAACGTCAGGACGATATCACGGTCATGGTCATTAAAACCGAATTATCCGGAGTCGCGCGATGAATGAAAAGATGCAGGAATTGAACGCCAGGATCCGCGAGGAGAGCGCGTTTATCGAAACCCTTATGAAAACCGTCCATGAGGTTATCGTTGGTCAGGAATATTTGCTGGAACGGCTTTTGGTCGCCCTGTTCGCGCGGGGACACATACTGCTGGAGGGCGTACCGGGGCTGGCGAAAACGCTGATTGTGCGCACGCTGGCCGACGCGATCCAGACGCAGTTCCGGCGCATCCAGTTCACCCCCGATCTGCTCCCCGCCGACCTGCTCGGAACGCTGATCTACAACCAGAGCACCGCGTCGTTCCACACCCGCAAAGGCCCGATTTTCGCCAACCTGATCCTCGCCGATGAAATCAACCGCTCCCCCGCCAAGGTACAGAGCGCTCTGCTGGAAGCCATGCAGGAACGGCAGGTCACGATCAGCGACGCTACCTATCCGCTTGAGGAACCGTTCATGGTGCTGGCAACACAGAACCCGATCGAACAAGAGGGAACCTACCCCCTGCCGGAGGCTCAGGTCGACCGATTCATGTTGAAAGTCAAAGTTACCTATCCCAAACGCGACGACGAACTGAGCATTATCCGCAGAATGGGCAACACCCTTCCGGAAATCCGCGTCAAACCCGTTATCGGGCATCAGGACATCATCCGCGTC
>JBBIRG010000002.1:19480-25374 GCA_037441945.1 Bacteroidota bacterium
AAAAATCGAACATTACATAGTCGACCTTGTCATGGCGACACGTGATCCGCAAGGATACGGACTGGCGGATATCCGCCCGTTGATCCATTTCGGCGCATCGCCGCGCGGATCAATTAATCTAGTGCTCGCATCAAAAGCCTTTGCTTTTTTGAAAAGAAGAGGGTATGTTATACCGGAAGATGTACGATCGGTCGCCATGGACGTTTTACGGCACCGCATCATCCTGACATACGAAGCCGAGGCGGAAGAACTGACTACCGAAGATATCCTGACACAAATTATCAATAAAATTGAAGTGCCATAAAAAAAATAAAAAGAGAATTTTTACGCATTAACCTGAAAGGAAACCGACCATGGCCATGTTAGGCGATACGTTAGTCAAATCCGGAGCAATTACGCAGCAGCAGCTTGATGAAGCCTTGAAAATCCAGAATGCCAATCCGGGTAAAAAATTAGGCGAAATCCTTATCGAAAAAGGATTCACGACTCAGGAAAAAATTGAAAAAGCGTTATTAAGCTGATTTCATCTGATTTCAATTCTTTTGTAAGGTGGAAGTTACCCGCGTCCACCTTATTCTATTTTCCCCATGATTTTTTATTTCGCAAGATTTTATACCAATGATCCGAGGCTTTTATCCATTTCATAGCCGATTCTGATAAAACGGTATTGGTGAAAATGACATTATCGTGTTTAGCCGGGTATAAGCTCTTTATGAACCAGCTATAAATTCATCGCAGAACCGGGGTAAAACCGCTGAATTATCTTACCCTGATTAATGCCGGTCCCCATTTCATTCCTTTCGCTTCATCAAGCAGCATTTGGGTGTTGAGTAATTTATACCGTATGAGCGATTCCCGAAAGTAAAGATTTTTCTCTTTTATATCCAATCTGTAGGAACAAGCCTTAATCAAATCACTGTTTGGATCCATGAATCCCCCGTTACGCCGGTCACCCGCCGGGTTGACCATTCCAGGTAATAATCCCGTTTCCGGAAATCCGCTAGCCTTCGATCTGACAGACGAATGAACGAATCGATTTTTTGGGTAAACGAAATTTTCTGATGCTCAACACATAAAGTATCCTGACCGGATACCCTATTGCCAAATCCGCTTTCAGAATGGAGCATATACAATAGGGCTATTTGCACCGTCGTAATGAAAAATTGAGTCATCCGAAAAGTTACCGGTTTATTATTGAATTCTCAAATTATATTTTTTACTTTTACGTAATGCCGTCATGATGCATTACAAGAGATTAAAAGTATTAAATTAATGTGAGGTAGTTATGCGACACTTTTCCGCTCTCATCCTATCAGCCGCCCTTGCCTGTGCGATGCACCTGTCTTTAACTGCTCAGGAAAAGAACGACGGCGGTAAGTCATCCGACCGTTTTTTTCAGAAACAGTTCGAATCGCTGAACCACCGGCTGGACATCCTGGAAAAAGCCGTTGACGATCTGCTCTGGTATCAGAAAGTAGGCGATGCCGTTTTGATCGATAAGATATTCATTGTCGGCCCGCCGCCGGCGAATGTCAGGAATCCCACGGCCAAGGGCGCGAAGAATCCGCTGAAATTCTGGTCGTACGTTTTCATCCCGCATAAAATCGACCGGTCGAAATCCTATCCCCTGCTGATCTTTCCGCACGGCGGTGTCCACGCAAATTTCACGACCTATTACACGCATATCATCCGTGAACTGGCGGCTCAGGGCTACATTGTCGCGGCGCCGGAATACCGCGGCAGCTCGGGTTACGGCAAGCGGTTCTACGAAGAGATCGACTACGGAGGCCTCGAGGTCGACGACATCCATGCCTGCAAGGAACATATGCTCGAAAACTATGATTTTATCGATAAAAGCCGCGTCGGGATTCTCGGCTGGAGTCACGGCGGGATGATTTCGCTGCTGGAAATTTTCCGTTATCCGGACGATTATAAAGTCGCGTTCGCCGGCGTGCCGGTCAGCGACCTGGTCGCGCGCATGGGCTATTACGACGATGAATACCGTAATCTTTTTTCCGCCGAATATCATATCGGGAAAACGGCGAACGAAAACGTTGACGAATACCGCCGCCGCTCGCCGGTGTTTCACGCGGACAAACTGAAAACGCCCCTGCTAATCCACACCAACACCAACGACGACGACGTTTACGTACTGGAAGTGGAAAACCTGATCAACGCGCTGAAAGCGAAAGGGAAAAAATTCGAATACGAAATCTATGAGGATATCCCCGGCGGCCACAGCTTCGACCGCATCGATACGCGCAAGGCGAAAGAAATACGCATGAAAATCTACAAATTCCTCGCGGGTTACCTGAAACCGCCCGCGCCGTTCAAATCCGTACGGGATATGGAAAACGCGGGATACCGGTAAATCAACTACTTTTTATTCATCAGATTTTCGATGTCGTTGAGTATATACCCGATATTGATGATATTATAGGTCAACGCATTTTTCTGCAGTTCGGCTCCGTAGCGGATAAAGCGGTCGAATTTGAATTTTTTACCGGCATCCGTGAGCTTGCCCGCCAGCGCTATGACCGAGTCGGACGACATAGCGATCTGCGCTTCGATCAGCAGTTCGGCAATATTTGAAAGGTAGAAATCGTGCAATCCGGCTGGTAAATCCTTCTCGGGCGCGGCCTTTCGTTTTACTGCGTTACCGGACTGGACGCGCGTTCCGAAGCCTTTCTGATGCGTCAAATGCCGCCTCAACAATGCAACTAACTGGGATCGCGTTACGGGTTTTCTCATCAATTCGATGAAGAGAGTACCCATGGTCGATTCATCTTTTTTTAGAACCGTCGCCGTCAGCGCGACGATCGGAATGGCGGCAAGGTCCTTATCCTGCCGTATGATTGTCGCGGCTTTGACCCCGTCCATAACCGGCATCTGAAGGTCCATCAGGATCATTTCGGGCCGGAACATTTTCGCTTTTTCGACGGCTTCGAGGCCGTTTTCCGCCTCGATGATCCGCAGATGATAAGAATCGAGTAAACCGATGATGACGTCGCGGTTGGTACGCACATCCTCGGCGAGCAGAACCGTCGCCCCGCCGAAATCGGCATGAATATCCTCTTCGCCGGCAACGGCGGCGGGTTTGTCGTCCGCGCTGCCGACTTTAACGCCGGGCAGTTCGATAATGAATACGGAGCCTTCATTAACGCGGCTCTCGACGCGGATGACGCCGTTCATCATTTCCACCAGCCGCTGGGTGATGGATAAACCAAGCCCCGTACCGCCGAACTGACGGACGCTCTGGCCTTCTTTCTGACGGAACGGCTCAAAAATCAGCGCCAGCTGGTCGGGAGGTATGCCGATGCCCGTATCGGCTACTTCGACGCGGATACCGATCTCCGATGAATCGCGCGCGATGGCGTATTGTTTAACGGAAACGGCAATGGAACCCTGATCGGTAAATTTGATCGCGTTGCCGATCAGATTGAACAACACCTGGCGCAGTCGCGTTCCGTCCAGGATCAGCACTTCGGGAATTAAGGGATCCACCGCAACGGAGAACGTAATGCTTTTCTGCACCGTCCGTACATGAAATATCTGGCGGAATTCCTCGAGTATTTGCCTGACATGAACGGGTTCTTTCTGGATTTCAAATTTTCCCGCTTCGATTTTGGAGAGATCCAGGATGTCGTTGATCAGCTTGAGCAGGTTCTGTCCGCTGGTATGGATACCATTGATGTAATCGGCGTATTCAGCGGATGCCGTCAAGCGTTTGCTGAGAATATCGGAAAATCCTAGAATGGCGTTCAGAGGCGTCCGTATCTCGTGGCTCATATTGGCGAGAAATTCGCTTTTGACCCGGCTGGCGACTTCGGCGGCTTCCTTGGCTTTCTGCAGTTCTTCCTCGAACTGTTTCCGCAGAGTGATGTCCTGCGCCTGGATGATGATCATGCGCGGCTCGTTCTTCTCGTTCATCAGCAGCGATGCGTTATGCAGAATCCATATCGTGGATCGGTCCTTGCGGATATACCGTTTTTCCATGATATTTTTTCTAATATTTCCGTTAAGCAGACGCCGGATCATCTTTTCGCTTGCGGCGACGTCCTCCGGATGCGTTATTTCAAAACAGTTCGAGAGCAGTTCTTCCTCGGTATAGCCGACCATTTCGCACAAGGCCGCGTTGACGCGGATGAACTGTTTCCCGTCGAGCGTAACGAGCGCCATGCCGACGCTGGCTGTTTCGTAAATGCCGCGCAGGAGGTTTTCGTTTTCGCGGATGGCGATTTCGGCCATTTTCCGTTCGGTGACGTCTTCCTTGACGGCGATGTAATTGGTGATATCGCCCGTGTGATTGCGGATCGGCGTGATGGTAGTGTATTCCCAATACAGTTCGCCGTTCTTTTTCCGGTTCTGGAATTCTCCTTTCCAGTCCCGGCCGGATTTGATGGTTTCCCACAGTTCGCGGTATTCTTCGGACGATTTAGAGCCGGATTTCAGGATACGCGTGTTTTGGCCGAGAATTTCCTCGCCGGTAAATCCGGTCACGCGCGAAAAAACCGGATTGGTGTATTCGATATTCCCATCGGTATCGGTGATCACGATCGCGTTGGCGCTTTGTTCCACGGCCGTGGATAATTTGCGAATCTGCTCTTCCGCTTTTTTGTATTCGGTATTGTCGCGGAAAATGGCGAATATTCCCGTGACGTCCCCCGACACGTTCCTCCGCGGATTCGTTGTAATCAAGCATTGCCGGATATCCCGGTCGTTATTCACGATAGTCAACTCGAAAGTCTGTTTTCCGGTAATCAGCACTTTGCCTTTTTCGTGGAAATCGTTTAACTGGGCGGGAAGAATAAAATCGGCCAGGTTTTTGTTTTTTAAACCTCCGGTGCGGACGCCAAAAATATTTTCTGCGGCCGGATTGACGAGCGTAAAACGGAATTCGCCGTCCATCAGCGCGACTCCTTCGCCGAGATTTTCAATCAGCGTTCGGAACCGCGATTCGCTCTCCCGCAGAGCCTGTTCAGCTTCCTTGCGGTCGGTAATGTCGTTGACGATCATCAGGATGCATTTGAGGTCCTGAATGTAAAACGTTTCCGCGCTGAGAAGCCCGTGCCGGTAGACGGCGGAAGCGGATTTCAGCCGGATTTCCACATCGGCGATCCGGTCGCGGCTTTTCAGTTCCTCCAGAATCCTGTCAAAGAGGTCGATCGGATCAAAGAGTTTCAGATCCGCCGGCGTACGGCCGACCATGTCCTCTTTCTTATATCCGAACGTGTCAAACCACGCGGGATTCACGTCGATGAACTGTCCCTGGTTGAACATCGCGATGGCGATCAGCGTGGAATTGTTGTTGAATACGCGAGAAAATTTTTCCTCGGACAGTTTCACTGCGGAAATATCTTTGCAGATTTTGAAGATCACGTTGAAGCTGCTCCAGCGTCCCTTCACCAGACGCGTCTCAACGGGTATTTCCTTACCCGCGCTGGTCATCAGGCTTTTCGCGTGCCGGACCAGATCGACGTCCAGCGATTCCGTTTTCCAGTCCATGCGACTTTCGAGCGGATATAGAATTTCGATCGGCTGGCCGACCAGTTCTTTTTCACCGTAACCCAGACGTTTGAAAACCACATCGTTGGCTTTGATGACATAGCCGTGCTCATCGAGTATAAATATGAAATCTCGGAGAGTGTTGAAAAACGTTTTGAAATTTTCCTCGCTTTCCATAAGCGACTGCGTGGTCGTTGTGATTTCCTCGATGTTGCGGATCAGCTGCTGGGGGGAGCGGGCCTGCAGCCGCAGGATGTCGGAATCGGTGATGATCCCGACCAGGGTGCCGCCGCCGTCGACCACGCCGACGCGGTGGATGTCGTGCTTGGACATCAGGTGCAGCGCCTCGAAGAGAAAATCCCCCTCGTTGAGGGTGATCAGCGGTGCGT
>JBBIRG010000003.1:0-24998 GCA_037441945.1 Bacteroidota bacterium
GCATCACCGTCGGCGGCAATTTTAAATTCCTGCTGATCAACATCAATGCTGATTACAGTTTTGCAAAGAAACCGGTATATAGCGCGGGCGTCAATTTCAGCATTTAGTTTTTATATTTTTTGAACATGGGCTGACGATGGTTGTCAGCCCGTTTTTATTATAATACGAAGGAATGGCATGGGCAAAGTATTTGACCGCGTCAATTATCCGGAAGATTTGAAACGGCTTTCACAGGCGGAATTAATTCTTTTATCATCCGAGTTGCGCGAATATGTCATAAAGGAAATCACGCGCATCGGCGGGCACCTGGCGGCCAGTCTCGGCGTTGTTGAATTAACCGTGGCAATGCATTACGCGTTTAATACGCCCGAAGATAAAATCATCTGGGACGTCAGTCACCAGGCGTATATTCATAAACTGCTGACCGGACGCAAAGACCGTTTTCACACGATCCGCATGACGGACGGACTGAGCGGGTTCTGTAAAATTGATGAAAGCGAATACGACGCGTTCGGAACGGGACACGCCAGCACTAGTATTTCCGCGGCAGTAGGGATGGCGATTGCTCGGGACCAATTGAAAAAAAATCACAAGGTCATTGCCGTTATCGGCGACGGCGCGCTGACCGGAGGACTTGCGTTCGAAGCGATGAATCATGCCGGAAGCATCAAAACGGATATGATCGTCATTCTTAACGACAACATGATGTCCATATCCTCAAATGTCGGAGCGATTTCCAAGCATCTCACCGACCTGATTTCAAATCCTCTGTATAATAAAGTCAAAGGAGAGATATGGGATGCGCTCGGTCGTTTTCAGCGTATCGGCGAGAAAGTCCGGCAGCGCGTATCCAAACTCGAGGAAGGTATTAAAACCATACTTGTTCCGGGACATTTTTTTGAGAGCCTCGGATTCCGCTATTTCGGGCCGATTGACGGGCATGATTTACCGCGCTTGTTAAAACTGTTTCAGGATATCAAAACACTCAAAGGGCCCATTCTGATCCATGCGCTCACCCGCAAGGGTAAAGGCATGATCCGCAATGAGCAGGATATTGAGACCTATAAATCGGACGCCAACAAATATCACGCAGTCAATCCGCCCATCAGCAAGGACGAAAAAGTTGAACCACAACCCGCGTCGGCGCCTACCTTTACCGAAATTTTCGGCCGCGCTTTAGTCGAGATATGCCGGGAAAATAAAAAAGTTGTCGGCATCACCGCGGCAATGGCCGACGGCACCGGTTTGAAATTTCTTGCCGAATCCATGCCGGAAAGATTTTACGACGTCGGCATCGCCGAATCGCACGCGGTAACCATGGCGGCGGGGATGGGACTCAACGGCCTGAAACCGGTTGTCGCTATTTATTCCTCCTTCATGCAGCGCGCCTACGACCAGCTGATCCACGACGTGGCGCTCCAGAAAATTCCGGTCGTATTCGTGCTTGATCGGGCGGGGCTTGTCGGAGCCGACGGACCGACGCATCACGGAACATTTGATCTTTCGTATCTCCGCTGTGTGCCTCATTTGACGGTGATGGCTCCGAAAGATGAAAATGAATTACGAAACATGCTGTACACGGCCGTTCACCTCAATGTTCCCGTTGCGATACGGATTCCACGCGGGCAGGGATCCGGCGAAAACGTTTCAGGTTCTTTTTCGCTGATCGAATCCGGCAAGTCGGAAATGTTGCGGCAGGGATCCGGCGTAGCGCTGATGGCAATCGGTTCAATGGTTTTACCCGCTGTCAAAACAGCGGATATACTGAAAAAGTCAGATATTCACGCAACCGTTGTCAATGCGCGATTCGTAAAACCGCTGGACGGGGAAATGATTTTCAATCTGATTCAGCAGCATGACTTAATCGTTACGCTGGAAGAAAACGTCCTGATGGGCGGATTCGGCAGCGCGGTTATGGAAATGGTATCCAGCCAAGAATTTCAGGAACGTTACCAGAACCGGGACGAACATCTGTCCGATAAAATCGCCAGACTATCGATCCGCCGGTTCGGCCTGCCGGACTATTTTATCGAACATGGCGAGAACTCCATTTTATATCAGCGTCTGGGACTCGATGCGGAGAGCGTCGCTCGGACTATTGAAGAGACGGTGTTTCACAGGCACGGGATAAAGGCATTGTTCGAATCGCCATCGTCGCCAAAGACCGCGAACATTGCAAAAAAATAAACAAAAAAGCTGATCCGTGATCAGCCTTTTTTATCGGACACAAAAATATTTATATCAGACTTTCAATGCGCAGATCGCGGCAACATTCGCAATATCATCGGCGCTGCAACCGCGTGAAAGATCGTTGATGGGTTTGGCTAATCCCTGTACGACCGGCCCGACTGCCTGAGATTTTCCGATCCTTTCGGTGATTTTATAACCGATGTTACCGGCGTCGAGATTCGGGAAGATGTAGACATTCGCTTTGCCGGCGACCGGGCTATTTGGGGCTTTACGCTTTCCGATGGAATCCACGAACGCTGCGTCAAACTGCATTTCACCGTCAACGTTCAGATCAGGCATCCGCTGTTTGATAATTTCGAGCGCGCTGATGACTTTATCGACGGCTTCATGCTTTGCGCTGCCCTTAGTCGAAAAAGACAGCATGGCGACTAGCGGCGTTTCGCCGGTCAGTTGCTGATGCGTCTCCGCCGAGGCGACGGCGATATCGGCCAGTTGAGAAGGATCGGGATAGGTATTCACGGCGCAATCGGCGAATGTGAGGTTGCGGCCGTCGGGCAGAACCATGAGGAACATACTGGAAACGGTTTTAATGCCCGGCGCCGTTCCGACGCAATAGATCGCCGCGCGCATGACGTCGGCCGTCGTATGCACAGCACCGCCAACCATACCGTCCGCGTCCCCTCGGCGGACCATCATCGATGAATAATAAATCACCGTCTGCATCAAACTTTTGGCGTCCTCATAGGTCATTCCTTTCGCCTTGCGGATATTGAAAAGTTCGCTGGCATAATCGGATACTTTTTCGGATTTGCGCGGATCGATAACGGGCACGGAAGAAGGAATGTCAACGGACAATTCTTTCGCGCGGGAACGGATTTTATCCGGATCGCCCAGAATGATGGGTTTGCATAATTCTTCAGTGAGAATGATTTTTACGGCCTGCAGGGTCCGGTCTTCCTCGCCTTCAGGCAGTACAATGCGGCGTTTTTTCTCGCGCGCTTTCATGCGGATCGATTCAACTATCGTCATAGGAGGCGCCTCTTTATAAAAAGATGGGAGATTTATGGGTAAATGAAATCTTTTGTTATAGTGAAAGACCCCCAGTTCGACCGCGAATGATAGACCGGATTTCCCCAGCGGCTCTCGATGCGCCAGTAATAATTACCCTTCGGAAGACGCGCGCCCGTTATCCAGACCGGATCGGCATACGTGACCGTTACCGACGTCGACGCCTGAAGAGAATCATTCGGCATTGTATAAGACACGTGATTGAACATCAGGCGCTCCTTGTCGCCGGATTCATCACAGCCCGGCGTATAAATCCGGTTGGAGATTTTTGCGATCCAGATAACCTGAGAAGACGATCGCGCCAGCTTGATCACGTACTGGGATGGAATATCAATGACCGGATAACACCAGGTCAGTACGGGTTTGGTTGTTACCGAATCCGTTGAAAAAGGGCGATAGGGATTGGCCGCGCGTTTGACCATAATGGCGGCTACATATTTCGCGATGCTGTCGGGATGAAAATATTTTTCGGTCGGACTGGTTTTACCGCGGGTGTCCACCGCTTGTACATAATAATAAACCAAAGTATCCAGCGCGATTTTGGCGTCGTTAAAAACAGGATTTTGGTTTTCAAAGACCGAGCCTACCAGCGTGAATGGCGAGTCAAGTCCCAGCGATCGAAAGATGCGGAATTCACGAATCGGCGTAGCGGGATTATCCGGTTTTGCCCATTCGATAATCACGGCGGTATTGCCTATCTCTGAACGTACGCCCTTTTCAACAGGGACTGAATCGCCGGTATAGGGAATAATTTTTACAGGATCCGGAGGCGGAAATTTCGGATCCACTTCTTCCGGACATCCCGCAGAAAAAACAATCATCCAAGCGATCAGCAGTACGGGAATCATTCGGTTAATTGCAGACATGTTGTTTATCCTCAGAATTTATAGGATGCGCTGATACGGTGCGTGAATCCCAGCGCGTGATTGACCATGGCATAATCGATCTGCGAACGTTCGATGCGCAACCCGGCCCCGAAGGTCATGTATTTCTGATCATATCCAAGCCGGATCTGAACCAGGCGCTTATAGTCGAACTCCGCTCCCCAGTGTTTTGTAACAGAATAACGGCTGTTGGTTTCGTAGGAAAGCAAAATATTGCTCTCGAGTTCATCAAAAGGCTGGATGTACGAAAGTCCGAATTTAAAGTTCTGTTTCGCGACGTCCTGCGGTCTGACGTTCTGGTCTTTGCTGTTTTTGGATGCGGAGTTCCAGCGAATGCCGGTAGTCGTTACGTCCTGGATGTTCAGTCCGATGGCGAAATCGCCGAGGTAGGGCTGTTCCAGCAGGTCGTTCATGCCGAAGAGTATCATCGTTCCCAGGTCCGCGCCGACGCCGAAACTGCCGGCATCCGTAACGACGGTTTCGTTTTTACCCGACAGTCCGCTGGTTCCGCCTGTGAGGATCTTGAAGTTCAGTCCGACGGGTATCTGGATCGGGAAGTCGTTGTAAAGCCAACCTATATTGAGGCGTAGGGTATTCATCCGGGCGAAGGAAAAGAACACGGCGTTGTCGGCATAGTCGAAACGACCTAGCCTGTACTGACTGAAATCATGATCAGTCTGGCTGCGCTCGTAAATATTACCGAGCAGTTTTTTATTTTCTTCAATGCTGCCGATGCTGTAGCGGATCCATGCTACTGAGAATCCGTATCTTTCGCTTAGTTTATGCGCATAGCCGATGAAATGGTAATTAACAAAACCGCTGAACTGGTTGGCGTACATTATCGAAAGGTCGCGGTTGTGAATCAGCGAGACGCCTGCGGGATTCCAGAAAAACGCCGTACCGTCGTTGGCTACAGATACGTACGCGCCGCCCATCCCGCTTGCCCTTGCTCCGAGCGGAATTTCAAGAAACGCGTTGGTGTAATACCGATCCTGCCCGAAAAGGCTCGCTGTAACGAACAACAGGGCTACGGCTGGTATAAGGGACCGGTTTAATAAACGAAGCGCGGATTTTATTATTGAAATTTTCTTATCGTTCATGATGGTCACTTTTATCTAAAGTAAGCAATTTTGCCCCGATGTTCAACGGTTTTTCCTTTGAGTTTTCCCTTTATTAAGTAGAAATAAATGCCGTTGGCGACTCCATGCCCGTTATCGTCGGTTGCGTCCCAGATCAGTTCATGATAACCGATGGAATTTAAAGGCGGCCCGCTGACAGGATCATCGGACGTGAACCGGCGGACCAGGCGTCCGGAAACCGCATACACTGTAATGGTCAGACGGTCCAGGTTCTCAGGCGCTTCAATGCGGTAAGCGATTGTTGTTGTATTTGAAAATGGATTCGGGAAATTTCCGATCAGGCGTATTTTGAATTGCGTTACGACGTTGAATGTCAGTTCGACGGGCCCGGATTCGTTACCGTTTACGTCTTTCGCGCGGAAGGTGACGGTGTGTAGTCCGGCTTCAAACGTCTGCTGGAGATTCAGCGACAGCGCGATGTTGCTGCTGTTGGGAGCCGAATCGGGCAGGATGAACCGGGTAGACGAAAGCGGGGTTCCGTCAATTTCCACGGAGAAATCGTTTTTGTTCAGGCTGATGCCGTTACGGTCGTAAAGGATTGCTGAAATTTTCGGGTTTCTGGAAACGATAGCGCCCTGCGAGAAATATTGTCCTTCGACATTCGGTTCGATGATCGGCGCCGTACGGTCGCGGTTGATCATCAGTGTCAGCAGGCCGGCGTCTTTGAGGTTGTTTATCTGTACGCGGATTTGGCCGTGAATGAATCCGGCGTCGTAGCCGATGAGCCGCCAGCGCTTATTTCCGCTGTCCCATACATACACGGCAAGCGAATCCCGGTAACCCCGCGCGGATTGATACTGCGCGGTGTCGTATGAGAAACGGACAAAAAGCGATTTCCGATTCTGGAATACGGATGCGAACTGACCGCATTCAAGCCGGTATGCCGCATGACCCGAAACTCCCCTGATTTGCGCGAACTGCAGATCAGGCTGGCCGGAAATTGAAGGCGCCGTTGTTCGGGTGATTCTAAGTACGGAAGGCAGGTTGACTGCTTGCGGCGGTATACTTACCGCAAAGCCGGCGTCGATGGCGACCGTGTCATTCTGAATAAAAGACAAGGTCGTGCCGAGATCAGGCGTGACTGAAAAGCTGTTGATCAGGATGCTGTTGTAACCGAGATTGTTGTTGCGGTTGACGTCGCTGAATATCCGCGCCGAATCGATCCATACATAAACCGGATGGGTGCCGTTGCCGAGCGCGCAGACGAGTGATGCCGTATCGCGGGCGTACTGACCGGCGTTGGGAATTGATCCTGCCAGAGAAACCGTATCTTCACCGAGATAATAACCGGTTGTCCGCGGATCGCCCCGGTAAAACTTGACGCTGATTCCGGGCACAGCCTTGACGCCCAGATTTTCCACGATGGCGTATAACCGTACCTGATCGGCTCCGGCGAGAAAAATCCGGCCCGACTGAGGATTCCCCGGGTTGGGAATGGCCCCGATGGAAAGATCGATGCCGGCGAGGACGGAATTATCATAACGCCGCGCGCTAACGGTGGAATCTCCGTTCGCGTCAACGACCACAATGCGGTAACGGATCTGATCCGTTTCATTGTACGGGCCGATCGGCGCGCTGAGATAATAATCATCGCCGACTGCGGCAAGCGTATCGTTCAGTCCGGGACTGTTGACCGAGCCGATTCTTTCATGCCGGGCGATGACGTAAAGGATACCCTGCGGATCGCTGGCCTTGACGCGGATACGGAATGTGTCAGAACTTGTCAGTACAGCAGGTACCGTCTGAACTTCAGCAAGATAAGTCCCTTCGATCTGAAAGGACTGATGCGCGTTGAAGTATTCCTGTCCCGAAGCCGATTCCGCATACAGGCGTACCCCCGTAAAGCCGTTCGACAAAATAGTATCATGGATCAGGCTCAGATTGACGCCGATTGAATATTGTCCGCCGCTGACCGTAAAAGGTAGCGTATATACGGTTTCGAACGATTCAATATTCCCGCCGAATGGGACGGAATCCTTTACCGGTTTTAACTGATATATTTCCAGCGTTCCGTTTCCGTTCTGGAAAGAGGACTGCCCGTAAACCGTTATGGAATCACTTCTCAGAGGGGTTAATTGTGAAACGGAACAACTGCGTTCGCCCGGCGTTTTCAGCCGGACAGCCGGATCGCCGAGGTAATTGAACTGGAATACCATGCTCGGGGCGACCAACGTTGCGCCTAGCGTTCCTGAAAAGGGATCGTTCGTGTTAAAATCTTCCTGGCCGTTAAGGATCAGGTAATTGAGTTTTCCCTGCGCGATGCCGGAACCTACCGAAGTGTTGGGAGCGAGGATCGCCGGGATGGTCTTGTCGAGCAGTTGGTAATCGCCGCGGATCCATCCGACGCCGCTGGCCGCGTAAACGCCGATGGCGCCTTTATCCGCGGTATTCAGGAGCGCTTCGCCCAACGCGCGCCCGTCGTTGTCAAATGCGCCGACGAAACAGGTCATGCTCAATACAACCGGCCATCTTCCGGGATTCGCCGTGAATGATTGCACCTGATTGTCGTTCAGCAGCGGTTTACCCGTGATTACGTCAAGGTCGCCCCATATGCCGCCGCCGCCGTGGCCCAGATAATTGACTAAAAGTTTTCCTTCGCTGAAAGCCTGAATGACCTGGTTAGCGCCGCCAAAAAATTTATCCTTGCCGGGATAGGCATAAATCCGGTCGTATGTAAAACGGGGCGGCAGCGTCTGGTTGATGATCCGTGAGGACTGAAAGCGAAACACGTCTGTAGGAATATCGCTGATCAGGCCGATGCCGCGCGTCTCCTGAGATCCGCCGATAAAGGTCATTCTGTTTTTCCACGATCCGGTCGCGGCGCTCTGCTCATAACGGATCGTTTTGTCAATGACCGCTTCGAGCTGATGGATATTTGTGACCGGAAAACGGCCGATGAACAGGTCGGCGACTATATCGTTGTCGGACATCTGCGCGTACCAGGCGTCGCTCGCCGCGGCGCCAAATTTCAAGGTCTGGATCATCTGTACGGGAATGATCTCGTTAAGGCTCTTCTTCGGTCTCGATGATCCGTCTCCAGCGAGAAGCACATACAACGGCGGTCCCTGCGATCCTTGCCAGAACGGGCTTTGCTGGGTATAGCGGAGAAAATCGCGGATGGCGTACGGGCTTTTTACGCCGTAACCGAACTGATCGTAGATATCTTCGATGTCAGTGATTTCGGCGGTCAGTCCGTTATTCCGGCGGTGAGCGGTCAGCCGTTTGAGAGAAGCGTGAAAGGCTTTCGGCGAGATAACAAGATACCGCGCGTCATGATGAGTCGTTGTCAGGCTTACTAAAGTATCCAGAATGATAGATTTTGGCTTCAGCTTGGCGCGTTCCTCGACGGCGATATATTCGATGTCGCCGGAATAAACATAATCCTGAAACGTGATTTTATAAGACCGGCCAAACGTACTGGAATCAATATCCCAGCTGGTCATTTTGCTGATGCCTTTTTTGTAAACCGAGATCGTATTGGTTTTAAAATCCCGGATTTCAAACTGGTGTTTCAGCGCCGGCAGAATGTCAGGACCTCCGTTGAAAGTGATGCCGCCTTCATCATCCGCCTGATAGGCACGCCGGTAACTGATCTCGAACCAGTTTAGAGCGAGCATGTCGAGGTTTCGGTCCGATGACGGCGGCGTAAATATGCGGAGCCGGTTGGTTCCATTATTCAGCGCGCCGGAACCCGGAGGGATTGGTATGTCCGCCTGTTTTTTCTCAGGGCCCGTCCAGGAGATCGGATTCGGCGTCAGCAGGACATCGTTGACAAAGACCTGCACATAGTGGATTCCCGTGCTGATGCCCTGGAAATTGATGCGAAGCGTATCTGTTCGCTGGAATGAATTATCCGGCCGTTCGATGGCAAAAGAATATTCTTTTGTAGACTGAGAACTCTGCCCCGACGTGATATAGGTAATGCCCTCGTCGAAAGCCCATATATCTTCGTTGGCCGCCGGCTGCAGTAGGTTGATGTCTTTTATGTCAAGACTGGTATTGTCTTCCTCAAAATGCTTGCGGACAGAAAAGAAAGGCGGGCGGATCAGCGCGGTATCCTGGGTCAGGCCGCCGTTCTCCTCGATCAGGCGCAGTCCGGGATCCGCGCCCCAGAAAAGAAAGTACACGTTTTCATCCGACCATGGATCAATATAAGGGCCGTTCACCGGATTAATTCCCGACAGATAGGGATTGAGCCTTGCGCGGTATTGTTCACCGTAGAATTCAAAATAATCACCCGCGTCAAATGAGCCGTCCGATTCGCCCTGAACATAGATAGGAATCTGGACGCCTCCGCTGAACAGGCGGAAAGTTCTCGGATCAATGGTCTGCAGATTCAGCCTCGGCGCTTTCTGCTGAATGTCCTGCCGTGTGATCTTATAGACACCGTCGCGATCCACTGTCAGTTTGATGTAATGGGGGGGGAGTGCAGACTGAAAATTCGATAACGTATTTTCCTTACGCGCGGTTTTGTCGGATGTTTTTGGCGCCCAAATCCGGTTTTTCTTCGCGGAAGAATAATTTATTACCTGCCGCTTTAAAAATTCATCCGCGTCGCCGCTCATGGGTTCTGAAATTTTAACTTTTTGTTCAGCGGAATAAGTGATACGTACCGTTATTTGCCGGGTGATTTCTAATTTTTGCTGCGACGGGTGGTAGCGGCATGGGTAAACCGTTAACAAGCGCAAAGGGATGTCGCGGAAACGCCCGCTGGTCTTTAATTGCGCGACGTCCGAAGGCAGCCATTGTACGGACGTTTGCCAGGATGCCGTTTCCGTAATTTGATCATCCTGTAAGGAATCCAGCGCTGTCCGGTCAGGATAAGGCAGAAGCTTGCCGACGGTCTGGTAAGTAACATCGCGTGTCAGTACGCTTACCGTTGCGGGGCCTTCCGGCAACTCCAGAAGATAATGGGCAAATGGCAGGGGAGGCATGGAGGGGTTTCCAGTTACCGGCAGTCCTTTAACGGTAATGATCGAGCCTGTTTCATTTCCTGTTCCGCAGGTTTCGATGACGGGATCGGGAAAATCGAACGTTATAATGTATTCACTGGGTTTATCAGAAATGATGCGGGCATAAGGATGATGATCCTGCGCGTAAAGCAGCCCGGACAGCAGGAAAAGCAAAGCCGGAAAAATGATATGCGCATAAAAACTTTTTTCGGAACGGGCGAATTGTTTGTAATTCATGTGTTTCTTTTGATAATGCGTTGTATTGCCGATATTATACAAAAAATGCGAAAAGCCGTCTAATTATTTAGCCGTTTAGGCGCCGGCCTGTTGCTTTTGTTTTTTGCGCAGTTTTGAAATCAGTTTCGGCGTTTTGCCCCGGGATATAATCGACTGGATATATTCCGATAAGTCGGCCGGCGTAATGTTTTTCTGAAGCGATGCCTGATAGGCGACGGAAATTTTTCCGGTTTCTTCCGAGACAACGACGGCGATGGCGTCGGTCTGTTCGGAGACGCCCATGGCGGCGCGGTGTCGGGTACCCAGCGAGGATTCGATATACGGATTCTGGCTAAGCGGAAGAAGGCATTTGGCCGCTTCGATCTGCTCATTGTCGATAATCACGGCGCCGTCGTGCATGGGCGAGCGGGGATTGAAAATCGACTGCAGCAGTTGGTGACTCACGGTGGCTTGTACAGGCAGACCGGTTTCAATAATATTTTTCAGTCCGCTGGTCTGCGCAATGACGATAATCGCTCCGTTTCGCCGTTTCGCCATTAGCTCACAGGCCTGAACGATTTCATCGACATAGGCCGGCGCGCCGATCTTGATCAGTCCTTTCAGAAGGCGTCCCTGTCCCAGAGATGTCAGGATGCGCCGCAGTTCAGGCTGGAAGATGATCACGAAGACGATGACCCAAACCGTCCGGATCTGGTCGACGAGCCACATCATGCCTTCCATATTGAAAAGTTGGACGATCAGAGAAAGGATTAGAATCAGGATCAGTCCGATCAGCATCCGCGAGGCTGTTGTACCCTGGATAATCTGATACGCGCGGTAAAGAATCGCGGTGACCAGAAAAATATCGATGATATCCAAAAACGAAACCGGAATAAAGAAAATATTGAATAACGGGTCCTGCATTATGACGCCTCCGTAATCGCGCGCGTAATGAGCAGGGCGCGGTTTACCGCTGAAACGTCATGCACGCGGAAAATTGTCGCTCCTTGCAGAAGCGCCCAGATATTGGTTGCCAGCGTTCCTTCCATGCGTTGATCCGGCGGCAGGCCGAAGAGCGAGCCTAAAAAGGACTTTCTCGAAGTTCCGACAAGCAAGGGACAATCCGGAAAACGGAATTGATCCAGATGTTTCAAAAGCTGAAAATTATCCTCCAGCCGTTTACCGAACCCGAATCCGGGATCGACAATGATTTCGCGGATGCCTGCGGAACGGGCTTTTTCAGCCTGCTTCCGCAGGTGCTCACTGACCTCGGCGACAACATTGCCGTATTGCGGACTGACCTGCATGTTTTTCGGCGTTCCTTTAATATGCATGATAACCACGGGGACGTTCAGTTCAGCAGCCGCAGGGATCATGTTCGGGTCGAATGTCAGCCCGCTGATATCGTTGATGATGCGAGCGCCGGCCTTCACGGCTTCCCGCGCGACAACTGATTTGCAGGTGTCGACGGAAATGACAACGCCGATTTCCCGGGAGATTCTTTCAATCAGCGGGATGATCCGGTCCATTTCCAAAGATTCAGTAACGGGTTCGGAGCCCGGGCGCGTGGATTCTCCACCGATATCGATGATGGACGCGCCTTCATCCGTCATTTCAATTGCCCGGCGGAACGCGCGTTCCGGATCGCAGTACTTACCCCCGTCGGAAAACGAATCCGGCGTTACGTTCAGTATGCCCATGATGTGATGCCCGCGCTTCAGGCATTCAAAATTCCATGATTCATTCGACATCCGGAAAATATTCCCTTAGTTTTTTCCGCGCTTCCTCGCGGTATTTGTCTTCTCTGGAAATGTACCGCATCGCGCCGCGGTAAGCCTCAATCGCCTCGTTGCGGCGCTTCTGCAAGTCGTAGATTTTCCCGAGATATAAAAACGCGTAACCGTTCGGCTGAATCTGGATTGCTTTTTTGAAATACGTTTCCGCTACGGCGTAGGATTCAAATTCCTCTTTGAACTTTTTTTTCATCCGGTGACGTACGGCGATATGATAATGAAGAATACCATTGATATAATTGAATTCGCTCTGATCGGTATAGACGTGGCTGTACTGTTTCAGCAGATCCAGCGCCTTGTCGTACTGGCCAATGTAGTCATATCCGGTAACGAGTCCCCGTATCGCGGAAGGGTTATTCGGGCGGAGTTGCCGCGCGGTATAGAACTGCTCCATCGCCATGCGCGCCCGGTAGTCAAAGGGTTTCGCCCATTCAAGCAGGTTTTTTCCGAGTTCGATGCGGCTGTGGAATGCGGCGGGATTCGTTTCGATCGATTTTTTCAGCAGCGCTTCGCGGCTGTCGAATCCGAAAAGTTCCCACCGCGCCTTTTGCATGAAGCTCAGCAGGAAGTAAATGTCATAATCCCGGTCGTAGAGCGACTGCGCGGCCATCAGCGCGGCTTCGGCTTCAAAATAGCGGGGTTCCGGCTCGACAAAAAGGTAACAGCGCGCCAGGGCGATATACGCGGGCTCGAAGTTTTCATCCAGATGACCGGCTTTTTTTAAATGATATTCGCATCTTTTTTCGTAATCCTTCCGGGTCTTTTCAGCTTTTGTGTTCAGCATAAGTCTCCCGTAGACAAGCCCGGTTCCGTACCAATTGAGCGCCGAAGCGCTGTCCTTTTTCAGGGCCGACTGAAACCTCGGCAGAGCTTCATCCGGTCGGTCCATAGAAAGAAGAAACCGTCCGGCCATATATTCCGGAATCGCTGGTGAGCCGAATAACGCCCAGTTCGAGTTATCATAGCGGAAAGTCAATCCCGATTCTTTAAACAAACACAGAATCAGTTCCTCGGCTATCGTCTGAAGTTCGGGGAGCAACGGTTTCAAGGATGTTGCGAATCCGATTGTTTTCAGCGCCTTTCCGGATGCAACCTCATAGACACTGATTTCACCCTCATAACGGTTGTCTTTGATTTGGTATTGCCCGCCGGCCACGTATTCCAGTTCGATGAGTTTTGCCCAGGTTAAAAGATATTCGGTGTTGCGGCCAAAAGTAAACCGGTCGGCGGAATCAAGCGATTCCACCATCCATTCAGGCCGGAGGAAAGAGACATGAGCGGGCGACTGGAGGGATGAATGATGGGTCGACATTTCCGCGATTGCCCAACCCAGAGCGTAGTGCAGGGCATGTGATGAATCTGCGGACGACCGCGGAATGAAAGCCGGCGGCCATATTCCGATCTGGATGGGAATTTCTTTCGGAGGCCTGGCCGAGCGGATAATCGCATAAGAAACCGTCAGAAATACCAGCAGGCTGATGATGACGGTTTTGAGTTTCCGTTTGTTGATGACGGTTGAATAACGGTTCAGAAAAAAACCGATGAAGCTGACGGCGAACACCACCAGGAAAAAAATCAGAAATCCGCCGGGCACTTCTCCGGAAAGGAATCGGTACAGTGAACTCATAGATTATCCGGTTGGATTTTGGTTTACGGTATCATTGCCTGTTGGGCTGGTATCATCCGGCTGGTTATGCGCGCGGATTATATGGTCAAGGTCGTCGCCGTCGATGGTTTCTTTTTCGATGAGCGTCTGCGCGATTTTATGGAGCAGGCTGATGTTTTCGGTGAGCAGACGCACGGCTTTTTCTTCCGCTTCCCAGACGATGCGTTTGATCTCCTCGTCGATCATCACGGATGTCTGTTCGCTGAAATTCTGTGACGTGGCTATTTCGCGTCCGAGGAACACTTCTTCGTCTTTTTTACCGAACGCGACGGGTCCGATTTTGTCGCTCATGCCCCATTCACAGACCATTTTGCGCGCGACGGCTGTGGCGCGTTCGATATCGTTGCCCGCGCCTGTAGTGAATTCGCCGAATACGACTTTTTCTGCTGCCCGTCCGCCCATCAGGTTGACCATTGTTGTGAGAATATAATTTCTGGAATACATGTGGCGGTCGTCGGTCGGGAGGTAATGCGTCAGGCCCAGCGCTCGTCCGCGGGGGATTATGGTTACTTTATGCACGGGATCGGATTCGGGAATCAGCTTAGCGACCAGCGCGTGGCCGCCTTCGTGATAGGCGACCATGTTTTTCTCTTTTTCAGAGATCATCAGGCTTTTGCGCTCGACGCCCATCATGACCTTGTCCTTGGCGTTTTCAAAATCGATGTTCTCGACCCGGTCTGAATTACGCCTCGCGGCGAGCAGGGAGGCTTCGTTGACAAGGTTTTCCAGGTCGGCCCCGGAAAGTCCCGGCGTGCCTTTGGCTATTTTTTCGAGGTTCACGTCGCTGGCCAGAGGCACTTTACGGGTGTGGATTTTCAGGATTTCCTCTCGTCCTTTAACGTCGGGTTGATCCACGACCACCTGCCGGTCAAACCGCCCGGGCCGCATCAGCGCCGTGTCGAGGATATCGGGGCGGTTGGTTGCGGCGACGACGATGATGCCGTCGTTGGCGCTGAACCCGTCCATTTCTACGAGCAGCTGGTTGAGAGTCTGTTCGCGCTCATCGTGCCCGCCTCCGAGCCCGGCTCCGCGGGAGCGTCCGACGGCGTCGATTTCATCTATGAAAATGATGCAGGGATGGTTCTTTTTGGCCTGGTCGAAGAGGTCGCGCACACGGGCTGCTCCCACGCCGACGAACATTTCAACGAAATCCGCGCCGCTGATCGAGAAAAACGGAACCCCGGCTTCGCCGGCTATGGCACGCGCCAGAAGTGTTTTTCCGGTGCCCGGAGGGCCCAGTAAAATCGCGCCTTTCGGAATGCGTCCGCCTAATTTTGTGAAACGGTTCGGGTCTTTCAGGAATTCAACGATCTCCTGTAGTTCCTCCTTCGCCTCGTTACAGCCGGCGACGTCGGAGAATGTTACCTTCGGTTCTTTGTCCGTTGACATGCGCGCGCGGCTTTTCCCGAACGAAAAAATATTCTTACCGCCCGAACCGCCCTGCATCCGGCGAAGAATGAAAATAAAAATGGCTATCGCGATAATCCAGGGAAGCATCTGCAGGAAAAAACTTCCGAGATCCGTTCCTTTCTTGGTAAACGTAATGCCGATGCCCTTGTCCTGCCACTCCTCCACCATTCTGGAATCGATGAACGGAACCGTCGTCCGTATCTGGTAATATTTAACGGTTTTTCCTTCCAAAGACAGCGTGATTTCTTCCTTCAGTGATGCGGTCAGTTCGGTGTCGGTGATATTCACCTGATTGATCTTGCCGCTTTTCATCAGGTTCAGATATTCGGAAAAACTGACTTCGGCAAAATTGCCGTTCGCAGAGGAAAACATGTGGTAGATGATGAAAAAGGACGCGAAAACCGCCATCCAGATGAGGAAAGTTCCGGCGGAATTTTTGTAATTCGGCCCTCCCGACTGGGAAGGCTTGTTTTTTTTCGTCGAAGTTTTCTTTTCGGGTGTCCGCTTCGTGTCGTCTGCTTGCAGAAGATGATGGTGCCGGTTATTCAATGGCGTTCCTTGCTAGTTATGGGTGACGTAAATATCCCTGAGATTCCGGTACTGCTGTTGGTAATCGAGGCCGTATCCGATCACGAAATCGTTGCCGATTTCCTTTCCGACGTATTTGATCGGGAAGTCCACTTGGGCTTTTTCTTTTTTCAGCAGCAGCGTTGCGAATTCCAGCGAAGCGGGTTCTTTGTAAAGCAGGTGGTTCCGGATAAAGGTGACCGAAAGCCCCGAATCGACAATATCCTCGATGACGACGACATGGCGGCCTTTGATTTTCGCGCTGACGTCCTTGTCGAGCGTGATGGTGCCGCTGGAAAGCATATGATCGCCGTAGCTTCCTATTTTCAGGAAGTCGATTTCAGAGTCGTAGACGTCGATCGCGCGAACGAGATCGGCTATGAACAGGAAAGATCCGTTCAATACGCCGGTAAGGATCGGTTTCAGTCCGCGGTAATCCTCAGCGATCTGTTTTCCCATGCGGAGGACTGTTTCCGTCAGTTCTTTTTCGTTGATCAGGATTTCAAAATCATGCTGATCAATAATGAGGTTTTTGGGTTTGTCCATGGCACTCCAGTCTGATGATGTGTTGCGTATTATCGTCAATTTTATAGCGGTTGTCTAACCGATAGCCGCAGATCCAGACGATTCGCTCTTCGCTTCCGGTACGGTCAACGAGGATCGGGATACGGTTGCGTTCGGATAAAGGGATTTTTCCGTCGGTAAAAAAATCACTGAGTTTTTTAGCGGCGTTCATACCGATCGGAAGAAACGCGTCGCCTGTTTTCCAGGAGCGGATAAACAGTTGCCCTCGGATTTTTTGCGCGTCGGCATATTCTACAGCCGGACTTTTCCCAAGCTGGGAGGCTGAAAAATCATTTTTTGCCACCGGGGATGCCGAAAAGCGGACGGACGGCGTGTCCCAGATATTTACGGTTCCAATAGATACGGGGTAATCGAAGAAAGCATCGGCTTCTGAGTTTACAGGCTGAAAGATCAGCCGGTCATGTTCGCGGACGCATTCGGCAGATCCAATAATGTACCGCCTTCCGGATTGCGAGCTTTCCGTCAGCTGGAGCATAGCCTGGTAATCATAGTAGGTTGGTTTGGTGTCGGGATCATTATCAAATAACTTTTTCAGTATCAACGATAAAATCAATTTACGTTGAATGAAAAAATAACGCTTAAATGACTGAATATCAAGAATAATTTTATTCCCTTCCGACCGCGTGGTTTCGCGGAACCATTGCGGCGCACAGTCGGTCAGATATTCCTCGGTTTCTCTGGCGATGACGGAAAGCTGATGCAGGTGGCGGATGACCTGAGGGTCAAATTCTGACTGCAGCGCCGGAATCAACTGGTGACGGATCTTGTTACGGTAAAAACGCAGGTCATTGTTGCTGTTATCCGCGACATAAAGAATGTTTTTTTCTTTCGCGTATTTTTGAAGGTCAGTTCTAGAGAATGAGAGCAACGGTCGCACGATATCGCCGCGGGTTTCGCGGATGCCGGCGAGTCCTTCCCAGCCGGCGCCTTTGAGTACGCGACTCAGGACCGTTTCCGCCTGGTCGTCCATATGGTGGCCGGTGCAGATTTTCCGGTAATCCTCCTGCTGTGCCACGGATTCCAGGTAGGCGTAACGCGCGAGCCGCGCAGCTTCTTCGATGGAACGGCGCTCGCGGTCGGCTTTTTCCTTCACGTCAAGCCGGGTTCTGTGAAACCTCACCGAATGGCTGTGCGCCAGCGATTCGACAAACACTTCGTCCGAATCGCTTTCCCGGTCGCGAAGCCCATGATTGACATGCGCCATGCCGAGGGATATTTTCAGGTCGTCGCGGACCATCAGAAACAGATACAAGAGGACGCAGGAATCCATGCCGCCGGACACAGCCAGCAGAACCCGGTCGCCAGGGTCAAAGAAGCGTTTTTGAAGGCAATGCGCGAGAAAATGTTTTTCGAGCGGGTGCTTGTTCATGGGATATGAAGAAAAAGTGTTTTACTGATGATACCGTAAAGCGCTAGAAGGGTAAGCGCCGGAAAAAGGAACCAGGGGTACAGTTCGCCGTAACGGAGATACGTAGTGACTTCAATTTTTGTTTTTTCCAGGCGGTCGATGTCCTCGTAGACCTGTTCAAGCATTTCGCGTGTGGTGGCGGGGAAGAATTGCCCGCCTGTGATGTTCGCGATGGAACGGAGCGTGGGTTCGTCGATTTTGACCTCGGCGGGTACGTATTGGCGGCCGAAAAACGGGTCGTCGACGGGGATACGGGCGACGCCGTCCTTGCCGGCGCCTATCGTGTAGATCCGGATGCCCAGCGCCTGCGCGATCTGAGCCGCGGTGATGGGATCGATTTCGCCGCGGTTATTCTGCCCGTCGGTCAGGAGAATGATCACCCTGCTTTTCGCGTCGCTGTTCCGGAGACGGTTGACGGCGTTGACAACGCCCATTCCGATGGCCGTGCCGTCCTCGATCATGCCGGTCTGCGATTGCCGGATAAACCGGATCACTATCTGAAAATCGGTGGTTAGGGGACACTGGGTAAAGCTTTTTCCCGCGAACAGAACCAGCCCGATCCGGTCGCTTTTCCGGCTGCTGACGAACTGTTCGGCGACCTGCTTGGAGATTTCCAGCCGGCTTTGCTTGCTCATATCCTCAATCAACATGCTGCGCGAAATATCCAGCGCGAGGATAATATCAATGCCCTCCGTCGTAATTTTATCCGTCACGTTTTTGGTTCGTGGCCGGGCCATCGCGGTAATCATCAGAACCAGCGCGGCCCATTTCAACCAGTCGAGATAAGGGAAAACGCGGACGCGCCAGTTCGGGGAAATCCCGGTTAACACCGCGCCCAGCGAATAGCGGATCGCCGGCCGGCTTTTATTACGCTTTCGCCGAAAGAAGGGGATCAGAAGAAGAAACAGAAGCGGAAGAAAAAAGAAATGTGCAAATTCGAAATTCATGCGTTGAAAATTTTCGGGGTTCTTTTTTTTCGGGCGGCAATCAGCGTCTCGGCCGCAAGCAATAACAAAGCGGGAAACAGCAGAAACTGATAACGCTCTTCATATTCGGTGTAACGGTACTGCAAGGTTTCGGTTTTTTTCATTTCCGATAAGTCCCCGGAAATGCGCTCTATTTCAGTTTCGTCAAGCGTGGAAGGGTAATAAACGCCCCCGGTTTTTTCAGCGATTAGCTTCAGAAGTCCGTCCTGCAGAACAGTTGTTACGGGAGAGCCGTGGTATTTTTTATAGTCAATCAGCTGTCCGTCGTTGTTATAAACGGGTATTGGCGTGGGTCGGTTCGTTCCGACGCCGACGGTAAATACGGTTATGCCGCTGAGTTGTTTCAGTTGTTTTTCCGTGTCGGAATTATGGTCTTCCCCGTCGGAGAAAATGACCATTGCGCGACTTGCGACGGTTTCGGTCTCGGCGCTGTTCTGATGGGCATATACTTCAGGAATGGTTTCAAATAACGCGCCGAAATCAGTGCCAACCGAAGTTGAAAAATCAGTTTTCAGGGATTCGAGATAAAGCCGGATCGCTCCGTAATCGTTCGTCAGCGGGCACTGAATGAAAGCGTCGCCTGCAAACAGCGCCAGTGCGACCCGGTCGCCGGATAGCCTATTGAGCAAATTGATTGCCGAGTGTTTCGCTTTTTCCAGCCGGCTGGGTTGTATATCTTGCGCGTTCATGGACGTTGATACATCCAGCGCGATCACCAGATCGAGTCCCTCGACTTTTACTTCCTCGTATTTTGTTCCGGCCTGAAAACCGGCCAGCGACAAAACCAGCAGCATGACCGTCAGCAGAAAAAGAACCGCTTTCGTACGGGCGAGCGGTGCGTGGTAGGTTTCCGTCAGCTCGCCGATCAGCGCGGTATCGGCGAACTGCCTCAGCTGGCGCTGTTTCGTCCGGTGCCGGTAAATGAAAAAAATCAGGATCAGCGGCACCAAAACCAGCAGTAGCAAATATTCAGTGTGGATGATTCGGATCATGTGTTAGCAATCGTTAAAATGGACCGGTATAATATAGAAAAAATACTGTGAATTGCGAATGATTTTATTTGATTAATAACATCGGCTTTCTTAAGTTACAACTATCATCAAGTCAGACTCAACCCAAGGGAGACTCATATGTTCCGTGATATACAGGATTTTCTAATGCAATGGGATCAGGAATCAAAAGCGACGCTGAATCTGATGGATCAGCTGACCAATGAATCGATGAAACAAAAAGTCACGCCGGACGGCCGTTCGCTGGGATATTTAGCGTGGCACTTGGTGACGACGCTGAGTGAGATGCCCTGTCGCGCGGGACTTCTGGAAACGGATCCGCTGGAAAATACAGCCATGCCTGAAAATGTCAAAGCGATGATCGGGTATTACCGGACGGAATCGGCAAGAGTAACTGAGGCGGTCTCAGGCAATTGGAAGAATGAGAATCTGCGGGAAGAGCTTGATATGTACGGCGAACGCTGGAAAAAGGGGATGGTTCTGATGTCGTTGGTTCTGCACCAGGCGCATCACCGCGGCCAGATGACCGTACTGATGAGGCAGGCGGGACTGAAGGTTCCGGGAGTATACGGCCCTTCCCATGAGGAATGGGCGCAGTACGGTATGTCACCGCAGGAATAGGCAATCTGATTTTTTTTAACCCATAAAGAGGCAAAATATGTTTATCACTATTGACGAAGCAATGGATTATGTCAAGCGTAACCAGTTTAAAATGATTGACCTAAAATTCACCGATCTGGCCGGACGCTGGCATCATATATCCATCCCGGCTTCGGAGTTAAATGAGACACTGATGAAAAACGGCGTCGGTTTTGACGGGTCGTCGGTCGGGCTAAAATCAGTCAGTTCTGGCGACATGGTTTTAATCCCGGATTTAAGCGCGGCGTTTATCGATCCGTTCTGGGAAGTTCCGACGCTTAGCTTTATATGTTCATCATACGAGGCCGATACGAAGCAGCCGTTTTCACGCGATCCCAGGAATATCATTCTGCGCGCGGAAAAATACCTTAAGGAACTTCAGATTGCCGACGAAAGCCGCTGGGGACCGGAATACGAATTTTACATTTTTGACAACGTTGCGTTTGAGAACGGCATTAATGTGGCGTCTTACCGCGTGGACAGCCGTGAGGCCGACTGGCAGAGCGCAAGGGGCGGGCATGGGTATGTGATTCCCCCGCACGGCGGTTATCACGTCATTCCGCCGAAAGACCAGCTCTATAACATGCGCAGCGAAATGTGCCTGATCCTGGAGTCTATGGGCATTGAGATCAAGTACCATCATCATGAAGTCGGCGGGCCGGGTCAGTGCGAAATTGAAACGCCGCTGTTCGGGATTCTCAAGGCGGGCGATTCGGCGCAGATGATCAAATACGTTACGAAAATGGTAGCCTACCGTCACGGACAGACCGCGACGTATATGCCCAAGCCTTTGTATGGTGAGGCGGGGAGCGGCATGCACTTTCACCAGCAGCTGTTCAAAGAATCCAAAAATGTTTTTTATGATGAGAAAGGATACGGACACCTGAGCCAGATGGCCTTGTGGTATATCGGGGGTATGCTGAAACACGGCGCGTCCATTCTTGCGTTTACCAATCCTTCGACGAATTCATACCGCCGGCTGATTCCCGGTTTTGAAGCGCCGGTCAACGCGTTTTTCAGTCTGGCGAACCGCAGCGCGGCGATCCGCGTTCCGAAATACGCCACCAGTCCCGAAGCCGTGCGGTTTGAATTCCGCCCGCCGGACGCGACCTGCAACGTCTATTTTGCTTTGGCGGTTCAGTTAATGGCGGGACTTGACGGCATCCGGAATAAAATTGATCCGCGGGAACACGGCTTCGGTCCGATCGATGAAAACGTTTTCGCATGGCCTCCCGAACGCAGAGAAGTGATCAAACCGCTTCCGTCATCCCTGCGCGAGGCGCTGATGGCGCTCGACCGTGACCACGCCTATCTTCTTGAAGGTGGCGTCTTTGACGAAGGGCATATTGATGATTGGATCAAGTCCAAATATAATGAATATAATGAAATCCGGAACCGGCCTCATCCTTATGAGATGTTTCTTTATTACGATCTGTAATCCGTTTTTCTTTCATAAAAAAAGCGCCGGAAAGGCGCTTTTTTTTTTGCTTGTGTTCTGCTCAGTCATGGAGAGGTTAATTTTCCTCTACCAGAATGACGCCGTCCGGACGATAGGCATACAGACCTTTGCCTTCGGTGCCTACCCAGATATTTCCGAAACGGTCGGCGCGGACGATGCCGATCCGGTCGGTCATCAGCTCGCTGTTATCCGAACGGAATGCGGACCACCTGTTCCGGTCGAAATATCCGACGCCGCGGGTCGTAGCGATCCAGATATGATTGTTGTTATCAACGGTTACGGAACGGACAAGGTTATCCGGCAGGCCGTTGCGGGTGTTGTAAATCATTGACTTTGCACCGTCAAAAGAAACCAGGCCGGCTGTGGTTCCGATCCAGAGCGTGCCCTCCCGGTCGAAAATAAGCGATTTGATGTTCTTGCTGGGCAATTTGAGCTTCACGGTATCGATCACAGCGAACGATTTTCCATTGTACACGCACAGACCGTCTCCCGTCCCGATCCACAAGATATTATTCTTGTCGATGGTAAGCGTGTTAATCAGGTCGTCGGGAATTTCAGAGTTGGCTTTTTGGAATGTTTTCCACTCCTTGCCGTCAAACGACGCCAACCCGTTACCAGTACCGATCCACGCGAGTCCCGTTGGTTCGAATGTAACCGCATTGACAAGATTGGCCGGAATCTGTGAACTGGATGCGTCATAGCCTTCCCAGTTTTCATTGTCGTATTTTGAGAGTCCTAGCGCCGTGCCGATCCACAGGACGCCTTTTTTGTCTTTTTTTATGACTTCCACGTTGTTGTCCGGTAGTCCGGAATTAGCGATCGTGAACGTCTTCATTTCTTCTTCCGTCCGGTCGAATCTCATGAGTCCGTGCTTTTTCGTGCCGATCCACATGAAATTATCGTCCTCAAGGATCGACGTGACGTTTTCATGTTCGGAGAAGCGCATCCATTCTGGGTTTCCGCAGGATGCTATTCCGAAAAGAAACACGCCCATTAATACCCCCCGTAATATTTTCCTTGTTCCCATACATGCCCCCTTTCTGAAGGTATTTTAGAATCGTAAAAAATTCAATTTAATTCACGACCCATGTGTCGCCGTCATTAAAGAGATCTTCAAGAGATTTTTGGCCTGATTTTGTCCGGGCGGCCTGAATCTGTTTTTCAACGTCACGGTCATAGGTTGTCCATTCCGCCGCGCGGTAAACGCCCATTGGGGCTGGCATCGACGGATCTTCACTCATTTGCGAATAAATGAAAGCCTGAACCGGGTTCTCGGCTTTGACATGGTGAACCATCAGGTCTTCGGGTTTATATTTACCCGATGTCAGGTCAACGACGACCGGCTTGAAACCGTCGAGCATAATGCCTTTATCATTGTTCTTGCCGAAGATAAGGGGTTTGCCGTCCTCGAGGTAAACTGTGCGGTCCGATTTGGTTTCCTTGTCGGTAAAATCCTTGAATGCTCCGTCGTTGAAGATAACGCAGTTCTGAAAAATTTCGACAAACGCGGTTCCTTTATGAGCGGCGGCGGCGTGCAGAATTTGTTGGAGTCCTTTTGGATCGCGGTCGGTTGACCGGGCGACAAAACCGGCGCCCGCGCCCAGCGCCATGGCTACGGGGTTAAAAGGATATTCCACAACGCCCATCGGGCTGGTCTTGGTGGTCAGTCCTACTTTGGAAGTCGGGGAATACTGTCCTTTCGTCAAACCGTAAATCTGGTTGTTGAATAAAAGGATTTTGATATCGACGTTCCTTCGGATAGTGTGGATGAAATGATTGCCGCCGATGGCGAGCGCGTCGCCGTCGCCGGTGACGACCCAGACGTCTAATTCCGGATTGGCGACTTTAACGCCTGTAGCGATCGCCGCGGCACGGCCGTGGATGCCGTGAAAACCGTAGGTGTTCATGTAATAGGGAAACCGGCTCGAACAGCCGATGCCTGAGACAAAAACGTAATTTTCCTTTTTCTTGCCGGCCAGTTCAGCCAGCACTTTCTGCACCTGCGCGAGGATCGAATTATCGCCGCAACCGGGACACCAGCGGATTTCCTGGTCGGATTCAAAGTCGCGTTTGGTTAAATTCATTACCGGTTTTTCGGTGATCATCGGACTCATGATTTGCCTCCTAAAATTTCTTCGATCTTGATTTGGATTTCTTTGGCAGTAAACGGTAATCCTCTGACGCGGTTGTACGGAATCGTATCGATCAGGTATACCGAACGGATCAGGGTGTTTAACTGGCCCAGATTGATTTCCGGGATCAGGATCTTTTTGAATTTTTTCAGTTTTTCGCCGAGGTCAGGCGGCAGGGGATTGATCCAGCGCAGCTGCAGATGCGAAACGGCGCTGCCTTTTTTGCGGGATTGCTCGATCGCGGTGCGCACGGCACCGTAGCTTCCGCCCCAGCTCAGCACGACTAATTCGCCGGATTCCGGTCCGTCAATAGCCGTCGGCGGAATTTCCGCGATGATCTTTTTGATCTTATTCGCGCGCATCTTGACCATGAAATCGTGGTTGTCCGGATCATGGCTCACACTGCCGACGATGTGTTTTTTTTCTAATCCGCCGACGCGGTGTTCGAGGCCTGGGGTTCCCGGGATGGCCCAGGGACGCGATAGCGTTTCGATATCCCGTTCGTACGGTTCGAAAGTTTCAGGATCATAATCGCGTTTGAAAGGGATCGGCGTCAGTTCGTTCGTGTCGGGTATTTTCCAGGGTTCGGCGCCGTTTCCAATGTAGCCGTCGGTCAGCAGTATCACCGGCGTCATATATTTCACGGCGATACGGCAGGCTTCATAGGCCGCGTAGAAGCAGTCCGACGGGCTCGATGCGGAAAGGATCGCTACCGGCGACTCGCCGTTGCGTCCGTACAGCGCCTGCAGCAGATCCGCCTGTTCGGTTTTGGTCGGAAGTCCGGTACTCGGTCCGGCTCGTTGCACGTCGACAATGACAATCGGCAGTTCCGTGATCACCGCCAGGCCGATGGCTTCGCTTTTCAGGCATAATCCCGGCCCCGACGTGTTGGTG
>JBBIRG010000004.1:0-23784 GCA_037441945.1 Bacteroidota bacterium
CGTGAAGTGGAGGCTATCGTCAGGCAGTCGGGTGTTCGTGAGGGAATAGTGCTCGTCTCGGCGATGCATATTACCGCCGCCGTTTACGTAAACGACGCTGAGTCGGGATTGATCCAGGATATCGATGAATGGTTGGATATTCTTGCCCCGCCGAAACCGGATTACCGCCATCATCGTACCGGGGAAGACAACGCCGACGCGCATCTTAAAAGCTTGATACTGCATCATGAGGTTATCGTTCCCATAACGAACGGCGAACTCGATTTCGGGCCTTGGCAGCAGATCTATTATGCAGAATTCGATGGACAGCGGAAAAAACGGCTGATCGTAAAAGTCATGGGCGAATAGATTATCAATGCTTCTGGCAATTGACATCGGTAATTCGAATTCACATTTTGCTCTGATCTGTGAAGACAAGATCACTGAAAAATTTCAGTTCCCATCCGATTCTTCCGGACATGAGGAATTTTTTTTCCGTTTATCCCAAGGACTCCGGCGAACCTGCGTGATTCCAGAAAATCTTCAGTCAGCGATCGTCAGCAGCGTTGTTCCCGGGCAGTCGGCTATTGTCGAAAAAACCTTGCGTGATAAAATGAACATCCCTTTTCTTTTTATCGACGCAACGCTCGATTGCGGCATAACTTTTCAATATGACGATTTACGAACGCTTGGTCCCGACCGAGTATGCTGTTCGGTGGCTGCTTTTGACCTGACCGGAGGGCCGGTTATCGCCGTTGACGCGGGAACAGCTATAACATATGACTGTATTGACCGGAACGGCGTTTTCATCGGCGGGGCCATTATTCCAGGCTTTAAAACACTCGCCGCAGGACTTGCCAGACAAACCGCGAGGCTGCCCGAAGTGGATATAATAATCCCTGAAAAATTTCCACCGTCTAATACCGCTGAATCAATTCAATGCGGCATTGTATATGGATTGACAGATGCTGTGAACGGTATGCTTGGAAGAATGATAAAAACGCTCGGCCCGGATACAAAAATTATCGTTACGGGCGGCGACGCTGATATCATCCTGAAAAACACAAAATGGCGGGCGCGGCATGAACCGGATCTTGTGTTTCACGGGCTTCAAATCCTCGCTAAACGCTTTCAACTGATTTCTCCCGATTAACCATTTTAATAATCTGTGAACCTGCGGCAAATTGCTGTTATCCTGTGCGCTAAAATATTTCTTGTTGATATTCAGCTCTTTTCCGCCTATAATCCGCCGTGCAAATGCAACAGAAAGCGACCCGTTTTATATGCCTTACGTTGGTGAATTAAGCGCAATCCTTACGGTATTCCTGTGGTCCACTTCGGCCATGCTTTTTACTTCGGCATCCTTGAAAATCGGCGCTATGCAGGTCAACATCACCCGCCTCGCCGTCGGGATGACGCTTTTATGGATTACAATCGGAATATTTAATATTTCTGTTCATTTGTCTAACACACAAATCCTTTATTTGTCACTGAGCGGTTTTGTGGGACTGGTGTTTGGCGATACTTTTTTATTCAAAGCGTTTGAACTGATCGGCGCACGTTTGAGCATGCTGATTATGTCGCTTGCTCCCGCGATAGCCGCCATGCTCGCTTATGTTTTTCTGGACGAGCGTATTTCACTGATCGCCCTGCTTGGAATGATCATGACGATCAGCGGGATTATTTATGTCGTTTATGAAAGCAACGGCCGGGACGGTGAATCTGCGCCGATACGCACGTCCCGCGGTGCGTTGTACGCGTTTCTCGGCGCTTTGGGCCAGGGCGGGGGTTTGATACTAGCGCGCCTGGCTTTTGACGAAGGGGATGTTCACGGGTTGGTAGCTTCGAGCCTGCGGACAACCGTCGCGGTCGTCTGCCTCTTGCCGCTGTTCTGGCTTACAGGAAGAATAAAAAATCCGGTAAGAGTTTTTCAGGGACAACCCAAAGCGCTCAGGGCTGTTCTGCTCGGAAGTGTCGCCGGGCCGTTTCTGGGAATCACGTTCAGCCTGATTTCGATTATGCACACAGAAGTGGCGGTGGCTTCCACGATCATGGCGATGGTGCCTGTACTCCTGCTGCCGCTGGAACGGTTTGTTCATAAGCGTCTGATAACTCCGCGCGCTGTTCTGGGAACGGTTTGGGCGGTAGCCGGCGTCGCGTTGCTGTTTATAAAATAAAAATCCGGTAAGAAAATTACCGGATGGTTGAACGCCCACGGGGATTTGAACCCCGGTTACCGCCGTGAAAGGGCGATGTCCTAACCCCTAGACGATGGGCGCGTCTGAGATCATTAGAGGCGCAATTATACAATAATAAAACCACTTATGCAAGAAAAATTTTTTGAAAGAACATTTAATTTTGGGTGACTGAGGGGTCTCGAACCCCCGGCCTTCAGGGCCACAACCTGACGCTCTAACCAACTGAGCTACAGCCACCGTGACCTATGCCTGTACTTCAGGTATAGATTATAAAAATAATTAAAAATTCTCAAATTTTCAAGTGTTTTTTATGGAAAGCAGTATTTTTGAATGGCTGATCCGCTTTATGTATGAGCAGTGCGGATTTTTATGCCACCAGCTGGAAACGCGAAGCATTACGATTGCCGAAGTACCCCTTCCTGTCTGCAGCCGCTGTACAGGTATTTATGCTGGGGCATTTTTCTCTTTTCTGGTTCTATGGTTTACCTGCCGTTGGAACGAAAATCCACAAAAAAGCAAATGGCTTTACTGGACTTCCGGTTCAACCCTGAGTTTCTTATTGTTTGATGTTTATGCGGGATCCCGGATGTACGGCGATCTGCATCCAGTGCGTTTTATAAGCGGATATTTATTCGGTTTCATCGTCTTTTTTCTCATCTGGGGATGGACAAAATTATTAACGGTTGAGAAAGTAAAAGCTGTCCTAAAACCCGTTCGCACTGTGCTGTTTTTTACGACCTTGATAATCGGCTTGTCATTATCGTTCCTTTTCAATATTTTTTTCACGGCAGAACCGTGGTTTTTTTATCTCAGCCTGACTGCTGTTTTTACGGGTATTTGGATTCTGTACTCTGCATTAAACACACTGATTTTCTTCTGGATATTCAGCAATCTCCGCCGCCGCTGTTCATCAGCCAAGTGTTTCTGGTTATCTCATCTGTCCGGTGCGGCGTTCTTTGTTATCCAGATGATGTTCATTCAATGGACAGGATTGTCCATTTAAAAGAAAGGATGATTATGGTTTCCCGGCAGGAAGTATTGGAAGCGTTATCAAAGGTTGTCGATCCTGACCTGAAAAGGGACATCGTCAGCCTTGGTTTTGTAAAAGAACTGGCCATCGAAGACGGTGAGGTCTGTTTTGATGTTGAATTAACCACGCCGGCCTGTCCGATGAAAGATCTTATTAAAATGCAGTGTGAACAGGCGCTGATGCGGCTGGATGGCGTTAAAAAAGTCAAAGTGAACCTGACCGTCTGTACAGCCGGCCGTAAACCTTCGCCGGTAGAGATTTTACCTGAAGTTAAAAACATTATAGCCGTGGCCAGCGGAAAAGGCGGCGTCGGTAAATCGACAGTCGCCACGAACCTGGCGGTAGCTCTCGGAATTCTCGGCGCAAAAACCGGCTTGTTAGACGCGGATATTTACGGGCCCAGTATTCCCCTGATGATGGGCATCCATAAGCCTCCTGTTTCAAGCGACGGTAACCGTTTAGACCCTCACCGTCAGCACGGCATTTCCATGATGTCGATCGGTTTCCTGCTTCCCGCCAACGAAGCTCTCGTCTGGCGCGGCCCGATGGTAGCCAACGCGTTGACCCAGCTGCTGAAAGACGTCGCCTGGGGAGAGCTTGACTATCTGATCGTTGATTTGCCTCCTGGAACGGGCGACGCCCAGCTGACCTTGTCGCAAACCGTCCCGCTGGCCGGTGCGGTAATCGTCACAACGCCGCAAGACGTTGCCCTGATCGACGCGAGGCGGGGAGTCGGTATGTTCCAGAAAGTCAGCGTACCGATTCTCGGCATCATCGAAAATATGAGTTATTTCGTTTGTCCCAACTGCAGTCACCGTTCAGATATCTTTTCAAACGGCGGAGCGAAAAAAGCGAGCGGGGAATACGAGGTTCCTTTTCTTGGGGAAATTCCTTTAGATATCGAAACACGCATCGCCGGCGACGAGGGCAATCCTATCGTCATCGCCAAGCCGGAGTCGCCAAACGCGAAGGCTTTTCTGGACATCGCCGGCAAACTGGCTTCTCTTGTCAGTATTATCCATACAGGTTCCGCGGCCGATAAAACCGCCGCGCTCGGACAGAAATCGTTTTTTACCAAAGACCGGTTGAAAATCATTTTATAAAAGGATTCCCATGTATTCCGAAGAGGTATTCATCACGCTGATCCGCGTTGCCGAAGAGGATGAAAACATTCGCCGGTTTTTACGAACCGTGGCCGGATTGGATACTTTTCAGCGGAACTCACTGATTAACGGTTTCATAATGGAAATGACATTGAAAGGCGCTCCTTCTGAATTCATCAACGCCATTGCCGCTCTTCGCAACCCCGGAGTAATTGACGCGCTCCGTGAATGGCTGGACGGCAAATCATGACCGCATACGGAAACAACCGGTGCTTTTTTTCGTATTTTCTAATAATGATTATAACGTTTCTGAAAGCTAAAAATGAAAGAACATTTTAAGCATAACATACCGACATTCCTTCGCGCCGCTTTTCTGTTGATTGCTTTATATGTTATCGTTTTCAGCGCATTCTGGGCCGCCGACATGTTTAAAGCTAATATCTTTTCTAACGATCAGTGCGTCTGGAGCCCGGAAAAAATCAACGGCAAAAGTAAACTCGTTTTCCGTAGCATTCTTAAAAACGGTGTCAGCGACCGAGCGGGAATCGTGGAAGGGGATATACTGACCGCCGTTAACGGTATTCGGTTTTCAAATGAATTTGAAGCGCAGAAAATCCTTAACGACTTCTCGCCTTCCGATACCGTATATTACACGATCGTCCGGGGCAGCACCGAGATCATCCTTCCGCTGAACATTGTCAAAACATACAGTACGATTCATGTGGCTTTTGCTTTCATCGGTTTCAGCTTATGGCTGATCGGCCTGATCGTCATTCTTTCGCGTCCGCGGGACAAGATTCCAGTCCTGTTTTACTGGATGGCTATGAGCGGAACGTTTTTATTTTTGTTGGGCGGAGGATTGATCGGTTCAAGGGCAGAGACGAGTACAATTGTTTATTTGCACGCTTTAATTGCTTTCACTTTTTTCCCGGCGCTTTTTTATCATTTTTTTATAACTTTTCCGGCGGTCAAGTATTACGGTATAAAAAGACGGATGATCGTTACGGGTATATATCTGCTGTTTATCGCGAATACCGGTTTCGGTCTCTACACACATTACCGGTACGGGAATTTTTCAGGTTTAACTATTTTCGTGCTTTTCACTTCAATGGGGTTTGCGTTCGGTTCTTTCTGTAAAAGTTATTTTAGTATCACGAATCCGGAACTTAGAAAACCGCTTCGAAGCATCCTTATCGGAACGGCGATCGGTTTGAGCGGATTCATCTATATGTTGCTGATAACTATGTTTGTCCCGTTTTTATTCATTAATCATCCGGAATTGCTGTTTCCGGTCGCTGTTGTAGCTCTGATTCCTCTTTCTTTCGGATATTCCATTTTCCGTTACCGGCTGATGGATATTGAGATTATCATCAAGAAAAGCATGGTTTATACCGCGACGACCGTGACGCTGGGTTTATGTTATATCGGAATCCTGATGATCCTGAACGCGATGATTCGTTCCGCGTGGAGCGGCATGCCGGACGACCGAATCGTTCATACAGGCAGTCTGATCATGGCGGCGCTGATTTTCATGCCGGTTAAAAATTATTTTCAGGGCGTAGTGGATAAAAAGTTTTTCCGTGACCGGTACAATTACCAGAAAGCGCTGCTGGAATTTTCGAAAGAACTGCCTGGGCTTTCGGGACTGGAACAGATTGTCCAGCAAGTCATTGCCTCGGTCAGGAAAACCATGCATATTGAATCGGTTTCCCTGGTTCTGTTCAACAACGGGGAGGAATCCGGCGTGTTTCATAATGATGGTTCACTGCCGGAATCCTGCCTGAAACTCGCAGAGCTTGAGCAGCTTATCCTTCTTCTGCAGAAATCGCAAAATGCGCAATTATTGTACGAAGTGGCGCTTCAGGAACTTCCGTTGCCGGATAATGAAAAATCGCTGATCCGGTCATGCCGAATAGTGGCCGCCGTACCCATGATCAAGTCTGGCCGGCTTTCCGGAGCGTTGTTTCTCGGCCCGAAGCAATCGGAAAGGACTTTTTCATCAGAAGATATCGACTTGCTGCTTACCGTGGCAAACCAGACGGCAATTGCCATTGAGAACGCCCTGCTGATGAAAAGAGAAATCGACCGTACACGTTATGAAAATGAACTTCAGGTCGCCCGGAGAATCCAGCAATCCCTGCTTCCGCAGGAACAACCCCTGATCGACAGCCTGGACATTGCCGGCATCGCCATTCCCGCTTATTCGGTCGGCGGCGATTATTTTGATTACGTCCGGCTGGACGAGCACCGGTTGCTGATTTCGATCGGCGATGTGTCCGGAAAAGGAGTTTCTGCTGCGCTCTATATGTCCAAAATTCAAGGCATGATCCAGATCGCAAGCCAGTTGTATTCGTCTCCGAAAAACATACTCACCGAAGTCAACCAGTGGATGTATCGAAGCATGGATCGGCAGTCGTTCGTAACGATTGTACTGGGATTAATCGATATCAAAAAGAAGTCCATCACCATCTGCCGCGCCGGACATAATCCAGTGATCGCGGTCCGCGAAGGGAACATATGCGTGATCCAGTGCAAAGGTATTGGCATCGGCCTGACCGACAGTTCAGCGTTTACAGCCCATCTCGAAGAGTATACCCGTCCGCTTGAGACGGGCAATCACTATGTTTTTTATACCGACGGCGTCACGGAAGCGATGAATGCGAATTACGAGGAATACGGTGAAGAACGTTTGTTTGAGATCATCCGCAAACCCTGGGCGGACTCTATGCAACTGCTGGAGTCCGTCCTTCAGTCTGTGCGTGATTTCAAGGGCGAGGCGGAACAGCATGACGACATGACAATGGTCGTCATCGGATATAATGAAAAGGATTCTGCGTAATTCGGTATTCTATTTGTCTTTTAATTTTTTACGTATATGATCAAGTTTTTTCTTAGCTTTGAGGTGATCGCGGATATTAGTCGAAAAGACATGCTTCCCCTTACCGTCGGCGACCATATAAAGGTAATTCACACGCGCGGGGTACAACGCCGCGAGGATTGACGCTTTTCCCGGATTGTTGACCGGCCCCGGCGGCAGTCCTTTGTATTTGTAGGTATTGTAGGGATGTTCAATTTCAAGATCCTTGAAATATAGCCTTCTGGGCTGATCGCCGGTAATGAACTGAATGGTCGGATCAGCCTGCAGGAGCATGCGTTTATTCAGTCGGTTGTGATAAACGGCCGATACCAGATAACGTTCATCCTCATCGGAGGTTTCACCCTCGATGATCGAGGCCAGCGTAATCACTTCGCGCATGCTCATACGCAGCTGCTCGGCCCGTTTCTTTAATTCATCATCATAAAATTTTACAAATTCAGCTGTCATGATCCTTGCGATGTCACGGCCAGTAACACCGGGATCGAATTCATATGTATTCGGCATCAGATAACCGGAAAGGTTTGTATCGTTCAGTCCGAGAGAACGGATCATCGCCGTGTCCCTCATGGCCGCGCGGAAACTGTCGGGTTGAACCGGCAAATGTTTCTGCAAGACCGATAAAACGCCGGGTACAGTCTTTCCTTCCGGAACGGTAACACGGATCGACTGGGGTTTTGTGCTTTTCAGGATCGATATGATCTGGTGATTTGAAGCATGAACCGGAAGAAAATATTTCCCAGCCTTGACCTGATGTTCGGCCCCACGGTATTTAGCGGCCCAGATGAAAAGACGGTGATCGGCAATCACACGGCTCTCCTCAAGAATGATGGCCGCATCCCTAAGCGTGGAACCCCTGGGAATAGTAATGAGGATTTTCTTGTCTATCGTCAATTCATCAGGATCAACCATAGGCGCGTTGTACAAAACCAACTTGTAAAAAGCGACCACGCTTAATAACCCTAAAATAAGAAATACGGTAAGTAACGCGAAAACAATTTTTAGCGTTCGTTTCAGAAAAGACAATGAGCGCGCGTCAGGTTTCAAACCTTTATCTTTCCGTGCATCTATCCTTACCTACAGCTTACTTATCGACGCGCGAATTGTAATACATTTTTGAAACGAAATCAATAAACTTTCAAAAAAAAGCGATTGAACTGGCCGACTTCCCATGCGTATAAACCTAAACAGCTGTATTATTCAGATTTATGAATGTTATAAAATGATTATTGTAAAATATGACAATAATCATTGATTTAATGTCTGCGCTTTAGCAAATTGGCGCGGACAACGAACAGCTCATCAAATTCAGAAAGAATATACATGTTTAAAATCAGCGAACATCCGATAATCGATATACCAAAACCGGATGCGGTAACTTTTCGTTACGAAGAAAAAACAATTGATGGTGAAAAAGGATTTACTATAGCGGCAGCGCTTCACCAGGCGGGTTATCCGGTTCACAGCCACAGTTTATCCAACCGCAATCGCAGTCTGGAATGCGGTATCGGAAAATGCGGCGCCTGCGAAATGCTGGTGGACGGCCAGATCCGGCGCATCTGTATCACCAAAGTGGATAATGTCCGGGAAGTCCGCGAGATTCCCAAAGATTATACACCGAAACCGATGATGCTGAAACAGGATGAGCCGATCCGAGTCTATAAGACGCGCGTTGTAATTATCGGCGCGGGGCCGGCCGGACTCGCCGCCCGTGAAATCCTGAATCAGTACGGCATTGATAATATCGTCGTTGACAATAACGAGCAAATCGGCGGACAGTTCAACATGCAGACGCACCAGTTCTTTTTCTTTGAAAAGGAACTGAAATTCGGCGGCATGCGCGGGTTCGACATCGCCAAAACACTAGCCGGCGATGATCATATGGGCATTTTTCTGAACTCCACCGTCTGGGACATACTGGAAAACCGGCGCGTGGCCGTTAAAAACATCCAGTCTGATGAAATATTTTACGTGGACGCCGATTACTTGGTCGTCGCTGCGGGCGCCGTGCCGTTCATGCCGACGTTTGAGAATGATGATCTTCCGGGCGTGTACACTGCGGCCGTCGTTCAGAAAATGATGAACACGGAATTGACGCTTCTCGGCAAGAATGTGCTGACCGTCGGCGCGGGCAATATCGGATACTTGACGTCGTATCAGCTGATGCAGGCCGGCGCGCGCGTCAAAGCGATCATCGAGGCCCAGCCCTTCGAAGGAGGATTTCCCGTTCAGGCCAATCGCATACGCCGATTAGGCATCCCGGTCTTGCTGTCGCACACGATTCTCAAGGCGATCCCGAATGAAAAACGCGACGGCATCACCGGCGCGGTCGTCGCCGAAGCGAAAAATTTCAAGCCCGTTCCCGGCACTGAAAAAATAATCGACGGCATCGACGCGATAAATATCTGCACCGGGTTAGTGCCTGATAACGCCTTACTTGTCAAAGGCGAGGAAGTGTTCGGACGCCGTTGTTATGGCGCCGGCGACGCCATCCGAATCGGCGAAGGAACCAGCGCCGTACTCCGGGGCAAACAGGTTGCCTACGAAATTCTCGAAGAGGCCGGCGAACGGTACGCGTACAATGATTACCTTAACATCTCCAAAGAATACATTGACTCGCAACAGCACCCAGTTAAAATCATCGACGTCCCCGAAATGCCTCCTCTGGAACGGAGGAATAAACCGTTCGTCCTGATCGACTGCCTTTACGGATTCGCCTGCAATCCCTGCCAGTTCGCCTGCCCGCACGGGGCAATTCTCAAGCCTTCGACGAGCGATTATCCTCATCTCGATTTTGACAAGTGCATCGGTTGTATGGAGTGCGTTTACCAGTGCCCGGGACTAGCGATTTTCGGATATAATATCAAGAAAGAATGGCTGTTCCTGCCGATCGAATACGCCGCGAAAGAACAGTCGCCTGTTTTTCTCGTGGACAATGACGGCCGGAAACTCGGCGAGGGCGTCATAGAAAAAATACTTAAAAAATCGAACAAGACGGATGTAGCCCGTGTAAAAGCGCTTGACATCAAAGGCAACGCCCTGTTGAACGTCCGTGGATTCATCCTGAAAGAACAGTATCCGGAACCGGTGACCTTCAAGCAAAACAACACGCATGTGGAATCGGTTTCCTACATCTGCCATTGCGACGACGTTCAGATGGACGAGATCCTTGATGTCATCGGCGACCGGCATTACATTTCCGTGGATGAGATCAAACATACTACGCGCCTTGGAATGGGCGCCTGCCGCGGAAAGCGCTGCATTAAACGAGTGAAACAACGCCTTCAGGGAATGAACATATCATTGGTCGGCGAACCGACTCCCCGCGGACCACTCTCAAGCCAGCTGGCGATGGGAGAATTGTACCCGAAAAATGAACGGGAAAGTGTCGTCATTCATAACAAAGACATACGTAAAGAAAAAACCGGCGCGTTAGTCGCGGGCGGAGGCATCGGCGGCAGCGCGTTGTTCCGCTATCTCTCCGAAGCCGGGATGAAACCGGTTCTGATCAATTACGGTCACGGCGCGTCGTGGCGAAACATAGCCGGCGGACGCCCAGCCTTCAGCGTCCCGGAACTGTCCGATATCGCCGGCAAAAACCTGGAAATATTCCGGGATCTCCAGAAACAGCACGACATTGATTTCCGGCTGATCCGTTACGTGAATTTCGCGCACGACGAGGATTCATACCGCGCGCTGGAAGCCTCAATGGCCTGGCAGGAAGCGAAAATGATCGAACCGAAGGATTTCCGGAAAGAGATTTCACCGTATTTCAATCCCAGCCTTAATAAATACATCGCCGCGCTGGTTACTAAAAATTGCTGGCAGGCCTCGCCGGGAAAAGTGATCGATTTAATCCGTCATATCGGCGCGGAAAAAGACGGCCGCATTTTCGAAGACAGCAAATTGGTACATGTTACCAAATCTGGAAATGTATACAAAGCACTGGTAAAACTTCACAGCGGGGAATACGTCGAATACGAAACGGAACGGTTTATTAACGCGCTCGGCGCGGAAGGCAACCTCTTCGCGCGGCAGTTGGGCATCGATACGGGATTGTATCCGGTGCGACACCAGGCGTTTATCACGCGGCGGCTTCCGATGCTGGGCAATTACGGCGAACCTCTGCACATGCTGATCGACCGCAGGCGGTATAAGGGATTTGTTGCTGTTTACGGCCAGCAGTTGGCCGAAACTGGGCAGATCATCGGTTGCGCATCCCCGGCGGTTGACCCGGCGGAAACGGATAAAAATCTCAAAATCAACTCAAAAGAATTCATTGAAATAGCCGCCGAAACATTTGTGGACTGGGTGCCCGAATTATCTTCGGCCGGGTTTCAGGCAGTATGGTCAGGGTATTACGTTGAACCGCGCATGATTATTGACCCCGAATTGGGATTGTTCCTCGGATTACGCGGGCAGGGATTTATGCTCGGCCAGTACATTGCCAAACTTTATGTGGATCATCTTATTGGAAAGTCAGTACCGGACTATTTCACACGTCTGAAATTAAGCGGCGACGGGATATTGGAAAAGGCTTTTAAATAAAATAAAAAAATGTTCTTATCGGGTTCATTAAAAAAGCAAAAAAAACCATTAACGCTGGATGTAAAGAAGTTGATTCTTATTAATACAGGATTTCTCTCCCGACACGTCGGGATCGAATGACACCCTTCAAGTACTTCAGGGCAGAGTAAAAGTGAGCCAACCTGATAAGCACGTATAAAAATATAATGCGTAAAAAAACTTACAGGATAGCGGACAGGCGGGGGTTTTATAACAGCTCTTGTAAATATTTGCCATCTACAAATACAGAACCTGATGCCGGGGATTATTAACCTCTATTTGTTCATGTAATAAACTGATAAATTCAAAATTATACTTATTCAGGAAATACAGAATATTTATTTTTCTTTCCTGAAAATCATCTTCCGGAAAAATGAAGTTAAGCATTTTTACGGCATGATTTGTTACTTCGCTGTTTTTCCTTTTTTCGGCATCCCCTGCTTTTTTCTGCAGGATTTTATAAACTTCACCCATTTTTTTTACAGTAGTATCCAGTAAACCGGATAATGTCGGATCGGCTGATATAAGCGAATCACGAAGATTCATCAATTCATTCGTGATTTTTTCCCAGCCTTTCTGTAATTTTTCTGCGGTTCTTACTTCAGAAAACCGGAATACAAGTTCGTTTTTTAATACTTTCCCTTTTTGCATCACAAATTCAGGCTTAATCTGGTATTTTTCCAGTAAACTTCCGATTTTTTTTTCAACAATTGTCAGTGAGGGTCGCGGAATGATATAAGGTTGCCGGATATTGAAAAATTCGTACAACGGTGTGATTTGAGCAAAATATGCTGTTTCACCGGGTCCTGCGATATAGGCGATTGTAGGCAGCATGGAATCCTGAGCAATCGGCCTTAAAAGAACATTTGGCGAAAAATATTCCGGTTTAATTTCTAATAATTTGAGCAATTCTGTTTTATCATTATCTGTAAACGGAGTCTTTAGGCGGAATTTATCCCGTTTTTTAAAATTAAGCTTATTTTGCTTATCTAAGCAATGTAAATAGGATGGAAACGTACATACCTGCTCAGAATATCCGTTTTCAATCAGTTTTTTCGTGTGATTTTGAACTATGAGATGTATTTTTTCGGCTTCCTGAATAGCTTTTTTAAAAACAGGAGATAGCAATTTTTTAATATTTTGATCCGAAGGATTAAAAATTATTAAACCGTAGTCTTTAAATAAAAAATTTATCCATTCCGCAAAGGCATCATTGATTTTTTTCCCTTTTTCATAGAATCCAGAAATATTTTTGATCAGATTTTCAGAAAATTCGGTTTCTGAAAGGGATTCAGATAATTCTTTTATTGATTTCTGGATATTATCTGTAAATAAATGTTCTAAAATAGGTGTATTTTGCTCGTTTTTATATGATTTTTCATAAATAACATTCAAATATTCATTGTTTTTTGTAATAATCCCCGAATGATTGATTTCTGGAAAATCGGAATCCTCCTGTTCTAACCAGAAAACAGGAACAAAATTATACTCCGGATATTTATTTTCCAGCAATTCAGCAGTTTTAATGGCGCCGATTGTTTTATAAATCGTATACAAAGGACCCGAAAAAAGGCCCATTTGCTGACCGGTTACAACCGCAAATGTTTTTTCGGATTGAATTTTTTCAATATTACGGAAAGTTTTTTCTCCTCCTTTATATTTTTGATTTGTTTTCCTTAAAACCTGAACCAATTCATTCCTGTGTGAATAATATAGAATTTTTAACGACAAATCGGCTTTCCCGGATAACAATTCGCTGTAATGACCTGAAAAAAATCTGGTTACATTACCCTGAGCGCAGTAGTCCGCGAATATTGCGTTAAACTGATGGAGTTTAGTGAAAGGAATATATTCTGAATGCATTAGAATTAAATTTTTAAATTTTTTTGCTTTTTTCTGGTTCTGTGAAAATAATAATCGGATTGTCCGAAAATCTTAAAAAAAAGTCTGTTCAGGCAGTTTTCTGTGTATTTTAAACCCCCGTTATTTTAATAACGAACAACAATAATTTATGACCCATCAAGTAGTCCTGAGTCTTCCGAAAGTCGCTCTTTTCCAGAGTTCATCGAGGGATCGAGAGAGACTATATGTTTGTTAGTAGTTTATTTAGGATCTGTTTCTCATAAATTATGTTTTATAATTATTTCATTTACTGTATCTGAAAAAAGAAAACACGGTAAATTGATGGATTCGATTAAACTAAATACTCCTCCTTTTTTCAATTGACCATTTGTACAATTCGATATATTTTTCCGCGGAAACTTTCCATGAAAAATCCTGTTTCATGCCGTTCATCTGCAGTTTTTTCCAAACATCCGGATGGTTATAGTAAACATGGAGGCATCTCCAGATTGTGGCAAGCATGGCCTCCCCGGTGGCATGGTCAAATACAAATCCGTTGCCCTCCTCGCTGTTATGGTCCCATTTCCATTGATCCCAGTCTTTTACAGTATCAGCAAGTCCCCCTGTTCGCCGGACGACCGGAACGGTTCCGTATTTGAGGCTGTACATTTGGTTTAAACCGCACGGTTCAAATCTGGATGGCATCAGAAAAATATCTGCTCCCGCTTCAATCTGGTGAGCAAGTTCATTACTGAATCCGATGTAGGACCATATTTTATCCGGAGCAGACTTTTCCATTGCTGCCGCCATTTGTTCATACTCATCCTCCCCGCTCCCAAGTATGATCCACTGCGCATCAAGATTAATTAGCTGATCAAGAACCTGAGCCATAAGGTCAAATCCTTTTTGATCGACCATTCTGGATATCATTCCGATCAGCGGCTTGCCTTTTTTATATTTTATATTGGTTCGCTGTAATAACTTTTCTTTGTTGATTTCCTTTTTCTCAAGCGTCTCTGCTGTGAAGTTAGCAAAGATGTGCTTGTCGGTTGCGGGATTCCATATTACATCGTCAATACCGTTGAGAATGCCGACAAGATCTCCGCTTCGCTCTCTTAAAAGTACCTGCATTCCTTCACCGTAATCTGGTGTCTGAATCTCTTGAGCGTATGTTTCGCTGACCGTGCTGATCTTTTCGGACATGGCTATCCCAGCTTTCAGGAAACAGAATGAATCATAAAATTCATAAGGTCCGCCAGGATAGTACCAGTCCCCGCGGCTTTCGGTTATAAATCTTACATCCGGGGAAAAACGACCCTGATAAGCCAGATTATGGATCGATATAAGCGATGCCGTACGGTCAAACATCGTATCCCAGCTGTAATTGTCCTTGATGAATGCCGGTATCAGGGCCGTTTGCCAGTCGTTGCTATGGACAATATCCGGAATCCATTGAAGCCGCTGCATCGTTTCAATAACGGCTTTGCAGAACAAAATGAAACGTTCATGTTCGTCCCGGTCATTCGTGTACATAAACGGCCGGTAAAAATAATGCGGGCAGTCAATCATATACACTTCCACGGTAGAACCCGGCAGGAATGTTTTCAAAACATGGACAATACGTATTTGTGAACCGACCCTTATGTGCATTTCGCCTACGGATGATTCATAATGCAGGTCATATTTTTCATCGTCAATCAGGGAATATTTTGGCATAAAAATACGTACATCGCACCCCATTTCGGCCAGCGCTTTGGGTAAGGAGCCTATGACGTCCCCCAGGCCTCCGCATTTCGCGAATGGCGCAACTTCGCTGGCGGCAATGGCGACTTTCATCATAACGGCCTCCCTGATTTTAAAACCCGTAAACTAAATAAAGTGACTTCCACTAAAAAATACGGAATAAGAAATCGTTAATAAGTTCCGCTGTATTTTTCAAGTTCTGCGCGGACAGAACCGATAACAATCTTGCTCTTCATAAGAACCGGTATTTTCCTATGATCGTCGGTCAGCCATATAAAAAGATCCGACTTGTTTTTAAAAGGACCGATGGGTGTTTTTACGACGATACAGTTGAATGAACCGGCCTCGACTTCGACATTTTCCTTCCTTACAGCTTCAATTGTAATATCCTTGAATTTCCCGTTATCAAAAACAGGAATGACATATTTTTGACCCGCTTTTACTTCTTGTGTTCTCATGTAATAAAAGCATGAAATTATATCTTGAACAAAAAGCGGAATGGATATTACTGATTGTCCTGAATCAGCGTCCGAAATAGAAGCTTTCCTGTTAACATGATCAAAATCCACGGAAAAATGTCGCTTATAATCGCCCTCGTTTGCAGCTTTCGTGTACCGCACCGGATATAAACCTTCGGCGTCGGCAATGCTGACAAGCGTATCGCGCACTTTATACATTGTTGAAAAAAAGGCGTTGGACGCTGTTACCGCGCTGAATTTGTAACACGGCCTCCCAGAAAAAGTTATCATATCCTCTACGGATAGTACCGCCGTTCCGGCGTTGATAAATTCCCAACCGATAGAAAAGGTCAGCCGTTCGCCGGGTTTGAAAGAATTCTGATTTATTCTCCGTAATGGAATACCCTGTGTATATATGGCGTGCGATTCTGATACCAGAAATAAGATAAATAAGACAAGCCTAATTAGTTTTTTCAACTTTATTCTGAAGTTTTTTTTGGATGTTTTCTTTGATTAATGGAAAAACCTTATCAATTGCATTTTTGATTTCCTGGTAGGTTTTCGCATAATATTCAATAGTAAAACCCATCGGATCCGGTATAGAATCGGACATCTGAGTCAGGCGGTTTTCCCCGAACTGTTTGAGAAGAAATGTTTTATTTTTTGCGCTCAGAAAATTTTCGATAATATAATTCATATGTTCAACCGACATGGCAAAAATAATATCAGCCTCGTCGGCAATCATTTTTGTCAAAGGTTTTGACCGGATATAACTGATATCGGTATTATTTTGTCTGGACGTTTTCAGAGCGTTTTCGGCCGGCTTATTTCCTTCATAGGCGTAAGTGCCGCAGGAATGAATCATAATCAAATCCTTCTCATCGCCGGTAAACTCTTCTTCAATCTTTTTTTTCATTATACCTTCTGCCAGCGGGCTTCGGCACATATTTCCGGTACATACAAATAAAATGGTAAAATAAGGCGTGTTCTGGTTAACCATCATTGGCTTTTGTACGTTTTCTTTTGCGCTTATATTGACGGCGGTTTTGATTATAGTTTCCGGTTCTTTTCTGGAAATAGTTTCATTTATTTTGCTTGTTGTGATGCTTGTTTTTTCTTTCTTTTCAGCCGGTTGGGATATCGCTTTTTTTTCTGTTTTTTTTAAGGTCATTAATGTTTCTTTTTTCTTTCTTTCTTCCTTGTTTATATTATTTATATTTTCTTTCTTTATGTTTTCTTTCTTTATGTTTTCTTTCTTTATGTTTTTTTTATTCTTTTTATCCTTCGCAGTTTTCGGTTTTATTTTTTTTCCGGAATTTATTTTAGTCTTTTTCGGTGTACTGGTTTTTTTATTTTTTGAAGGATTAACTTTTTTATCCGGTATTTTCTTTTTGATTTCTTTTACAACTCCTTTTTTTGTTAGTTTTTTTGTTCTTTTTTTAATGTTCTCTTTTTTCTTTTGTAATAATTTTTTCATGTTACAATCCTCTTATGGTAGTTAATTTGGATTGAATAGAAAGACTATAATATATTAGATAATATTTATAAATAGCAGTAGTTGTAATAGTTAGAGACATTTTGTTAATAAACAGTTAAATTCAATATAATTAATAAAATAATAATTTATAATTTGTTAAATGGCGTATAATAACATTTTCATTTAAATAAATAAATGAAACAAGCATTAAAGTAATATAATAAAAAAATAACATTTAACAAAACATAATATTTTTTAACATTTTATTAACTTTTAAAATGAGGGAGGAATTAACTTCCGATAGTAATATTAGCGGTTAAACCTCCGGCAAAACGTGTGATTTTTCCGGCCTGTAAAGTTTCAATTTTTTCATATTTTAAAAACAGTCCGCCCGTTAGACGATTGGTGAAAGAATAATCAACTCTGGGTTCGATAGACCAGGATGTGTCTTCTGAAATTTTTTGTTTTGCCGGTTTTTTGTCCGTTCCGGTTATTGTTGTATTGAAACTTTTCCGTTTACTGAGATTAAATGTCGTTCCGATTCGGACTTCATTGTTGATTTTTTTATTGCCGAGAAAAGGCAGCGGGAGCTTGAATCCGCCGCGTTTTGAGTAAATAATATTTGACATGAACGTTTTTGTAATTGAGTTCTGTATATTGGCCGGCTGAAAGGAGCGTGATACTGAATTGCTGTATTTAATAGACTGGGAAACGTTACCCTTCCACATAATATCAACTGATATTTGAGGAAACACTTCCTGGTTGGTTATAGAAGTAATCTGATATTTATTACCGCCGCTCATGAATGTATCCAAAGAAGCAATATTAGGGTTATACTGGCTGATATTCTTTGTTTCCTTTTTATTATAAGTAAGTCCGATACCGAAATTAGTTGTGAGGGTATTTAAAAATTTAAGAATGGAATGGCGGCCGAGATTTTGCGCCCTTAATGAAATATCATACAAAGGTAAAGGAACGGATTTAAACGGCGAAAAAAGTACGGATTCCGTAATAACGCGGGTTTCCAAGTTATTAGTAATCATTCGCATTTCGGTGTGTTCATAACGAATATCCAGCGTGAAATAGTTAAAGTTGAATCCGTAATTGGCGTTAATGTTGATCGCTTTTCTCGGGTTATAGATAAACAAACCGCGGGAATCAACGAGTTTTGATTTGTTAAATTCCTTAATGGTATCCAGGTCAAAATTAAACATATTGCCTATAAAATCGCTATTAGCGGTCGTTGCGTAACCGAACCAAGAAAACGGTGCGTCTGGTTTGTGGTTCAGTCCGGACATGGCGATGGAATTATCGAATGAAACGGAGAAACGGGGATCATTGATCATTTGGAGAATTTTTTCGCCGAAAGAGCCGATTTTTCCGCCTATTTTTGAAAAGGAAATTCCCGACTCACCTGATTTTTTGGTTTTGGAAGTGTCGGTTTTTAGTTGGCCGGATTGATCGGAATCGCTTTTACCCCTGTCGCGTCTTCCCCGTCCGGATTCGCTTTTTCCGCCTCGGGTTGTGGTTTTTGTCCCCGAAAACGGTTCTTTAAGGGAGCTGATAAGACCGCGTAACTGAAGATTGGCGTCGATTTGCGCGCGCCGGCTTAATTGCGAAGTTTGATTGTAAATGTTGGACGGAGCCCTCTGCCGGTTTGATGTATGCGAAGAAGTATAAGAAAAATTATTTGAAATAAAGTTCACTATGGTTGGATTATAGGCGATATTAAACGAATTGCTGACAGAAAAATCCCGGTTGTAAATCAGTAAAACCGATCCGGTATCGGGGTAGTTTTTAACTGTATCAATAGCGCTTTTATAGGCGAAGTCGTCAAAACCGTCGATTGGATTCAGACCTTTGGCAATACCCGTAAGGATTTCTGACGCCGACAAACCCCTAAGATCCGATTGATATCGCACCGACAACGCTGAATTCAGCGACTGAAGCGGATTCAGCGTCAAACTGTAACTGCGGTTGGAGGTTAAGGTTGAAACATTCGGTTTCTTGACGGGAAAACCAAAGATTGAACGTTCAACAACCTCTGAGTTAGTAGAGGAAATCTGAAAATCCGTGGATGTATTCGTGACAACAATATAATTCAGGTCGGTTTCCTTGATATTTTTAAATAATTGACCGATGACCGGATATTTGTCAAACGGCATCCAGGAAAAAATCTTCAGGCTTTTCTTTTTTATCGGCAGATTGTAGGCGGTTGTGGATGACCAGCTGAAATTTTTATTGCTTACATATTGCGGGTTTTTCATTTCAGAAAAGGAGTAATTGAAATTGGAGGTAATATTATCCACCGTGTACCTCAGCAGCCAGTAATTATCTTCCGATTTTGATTTGGAGAAAGATATGCCGTAACCAAATGCCGTGCTGACCGTCTGCATCCGCGCATCAAACGATTCCTCATAAACGATCTGGCTGTCAATTTTTGCAGAAACCGGTAACAGACGGCTGACCGAGGAAGTGTCTCCCAGCGATTGGTAATAACGGATACTGTCCTGGTAAAAATTATACGAATTCCGTAATGAGGCAATATTCAGCTTGTTTCTTGTTTTTGCCGTAGAAACCAGAATATCGTTGTTTGGCACGAATTTCGGGTTCGACCGGCTGTGGCTTATGTTTGCCGTAACGGGAAGACTGACGCCCCATTTTTCCATGTAAAATTTGTGAAGGTTAAAACTTCCCGCCATATTCCAGGACTGCGTGTTTCCTGAATTGGCGTCAAAGCGCTGTTCAACGGTGCGGAACTCGGAAGTACGGTACTGAATCATACTGTTGAAAGTGAGCAGGTCGCCCATATTGAACGACAGCGACGCTTTAGCCGCGTGACCCGGTTTATCGTTCGCGTTGGTCAACCGGAGTTCGTCCATCCATATTTCGCCGCTATAAGGTCTGAACATTTCATTATTGGTTGCTCCGATGTAAAGCTGTGTAATGGACGCCAGGGATGGATTTCCTTTGATACGTATGATTTTATCATCAAAGTGATAAGTTCTAACATTATTGGAATCGGGCTGTACTGTCGCGTCGAACTTCAGTGAGCTCAGTTCCTCAAAATCAAGGTCGATGGAATTTCTTTTTACGGCCCAGCCGGTATAGAGCGGTTTTTCAATTTCATAATAATGATTCTTATTATTTCCAAAACGAAAGAAATAATTAATCGGGCTGGTCCGGTTAGTGTCGTTTTCATTCGGGAGCATGATTCCGTTATTGATCGCGTTGTCGCCGTGGACGAACATTTTCAATTGTCCGTAATTCCTGAAATCGGAAGCGACGATATTTTTTACGATTATTGCGGAGGACTGGGCCGGGAGATTGTTTAATTTCATCGACAGCGACTGTTCCTTGATCGCCCGTTTATCCGCGCCTCCGGTCTGCCCGCTGGCGTATTCCCTTTTGACGCCGGGCGGGCGCGTATATAATTTAGATTCTTCTGTGTTGATCGAAGTGATTTCCACGACGCTTGACAATTCAACCGGATCAGGAACTTTAGAATTCGGAGGAATAATTAGTCCGTTGGGATAATCCTGAGAAAATGTCCAGTCGCTGGTGACAAACTGGAAGTCAGCGATTAACAGCGCGATGACGCGGTTGGAATTTTCCAAAGGACTGGCCCAGAAACGCACGCCATTAATTTTATTTAAAGACGGCTGATTGACTAAAGTATCCGGAAGTGCAATCGGAATACGATATAATCGCCAGCCAAAATCACCCTTACCGACAATCAGCGAAGTGTCGGCGCTTGTCGTATCCGAAGAAAAAGAATAACGAAAATAAGAATTAGTAAAATTCGGTACGCGGTCGCCGTCAATATCCTCCGTATCCTGATAACGGGTTGCTCCGTCAATTTTTCCTATTTGTCCATTTTTTTCAGTTCCGTTGACTTGAATGCTCGATAAATCATTGTTACGTATAGCTTTTTCAATGTCATCATTTGCGCTAATAGGATTTCGGTTATACTCATTCGGACGCGCATGCTGTTCATTCCAGTTATCACCGAAAGGATCGTCTAAAGGGCCGCTTCGCGAATAATTAATAGTACCCCACGAATAAAGGGCTTGAAGACTGTCTATCGTTCGCTGCTGGGTAGAATTCAGAACTGTTGTATTTCGGAGTATTCCGCTGTTTGTCAATAACCGGTCTTCCTGTTCATCGCTCAATCCGTCCAAACCAACGTCCTGCGTATCGCTTTCAAGAATGTTTGTAATTGTAGCCGTTTTGATTTCCTTGTCAAATGTTCCGTTTCCGTTCTGGTCTTCCGAAATCATTCCTATTTCAATGTTGACGATGCACTCGCTGGTTTTCGTGTTGAGCCATAATTCAATAAAGCGACTTTCGGCTAATTCATTCGATGCGGCAATATTGAAACCGCGCATAATCCCGCCCCAGGAATTCCGGTAGTCGCCGTTGATTTGCCTTGGCTGGAACGCGAAACCCAAAACGGTGATCTGGTCTCCGGCTTGTGTCGGAATATTGGAAATGTATTTCCTTGGTTCCTGGCGCTGGAACCATATCGTCCTGCCGCGTTCGAGAGAAGATTTTTCAATAGGTTTGCTTGCTAATACCCACATGCGGCGCGATGAACCTAAAGGAAAAGTCCGTTTAATCGCCTCAAAATCGTCAATGTAAGCGACCCCTTTTTCATCGTTACTCATAAGGCCGTTGCTGGTATTGGGATTCGGCAGAATCGTAGCGTACTCGCCGCGGATATTGATTTTAGAAGGCTGGGAGGAATTGACCAACGGAATGTAATTGATCGCTTTGGTGAAGTATTTCGCGTTAAATTCCAGAGAAGTATTCACATCCCAGACAAAGTTTCTGAACGGTTCCTCTCCTATCTGAACGCGCTTATTGATTGTTGACTGGCTCTGGAAAAGCGCCGTTGTCCCGATGAATGAATTCTGGCCCAAACCCCATTCGGCAAGGTTGTACTCCGCGCGGGCGCCGAATATGGCTTTTTTATCTACCTGGAATAACTGCGCCTGTTCGTAATCGATTTCAAGATCAGAACTCGGTAAGAGCGCTTCCGCCGATAAAAGGTCTATGGTGCCGGAGAAATAATCAATGATATAATCCACGTCCTTCGTCAGGGTACGCCCATTGACTTTTACCTCTTCGCTCCCTTCCAGAATATTGATTCCGAGTTGAATGTGCGACGAACGTTTGGAACTGCGGTAACTGATTTCAAATTTTGAGTCGGAAGCAAAATTACGTTCGTTCTGTGTCGTTCTTTCAAGATCATAAATATTGGGGAATCGGACCGGGTCATTATTAAAAACATCCGGATAACTTTCTTCGCTGAAACCGTTGAGCGGATTGGTTCCGGGATCAAAAGGCCTCAATCTGGGAAAAATGATGATTCCCTGATCGAGGTTAACTCCATAATTTAACCCGCCGCCTAAATCGATCAGGTCATCGGGAACACCGGTTTCTCCCGTTTCGTCGACATGCAGCAGTTGCATGATTCCTTTAGTCTGGTCGTTTTTATCCGGGATGCTCGTCACGGGCGAACGGCTTGTAGGATTATAACGAATTTGAATTGTTTTTCGGTCATCATCGGAAAGGCCGCGTATGCCCAGATCATAAACATTTTTCAACTCATGGTTCCAGGTCGGGTCAATCGGATTGGGATTGGGACCCCAGATCAGTTTAAGTTGAATAGTGTCCAGTCCGGCGCTTACGTCTCCATAGATTTGATTGTTGGTCTGATACCACACAGCCAGAATTTCATCAAGTGAAGTTAAAGCGTTGTTCAGAATCACGATGCCTGATTTTGGATCAATTATGTAGTCAATGCCGTTTTCCAGTTCAAGAAAATTACCGATCCGGATTTCAGAGTTATTGCTAAACCGGGCTTTTCCTGCCCTGGCGCGTGGATCGGATTGTGTTGAGGAAGAATATTTATAGATTTTCCAGTTTTTTATTTCATCATCCTCAGTGTAAGTATGCAGACGGTTCCGGTATTTTTCAAATTGATTTCTGTACACGCTGTCTAAAAAGAAATATTTTGCTTTGGCGTACTGGTATTCCTTGATTTTTGTTTCCTGTCCTTGTCCGGCGCCGCCTTTGAAAGACAGCTTGGTTTTTTCGCCACGCTGGAGGCTGGCGATGGTGGTTACGTTCAGGTCGCCGAAACGCATCAACGCTTTTACGCCGAACAAACCCTTATTCTGTCCGCCGGCGGTGACAAACTCAGTTCCGGGCAGAGAAAGATCAATGTTACCCGCTTCTAATTTCTGGAGGATTTCATCGTCGAATCCGGTATAAATAATGCGGATATTGTTTTCGAATTCAAATTCCCGTTCGCTGTCCTGGTCGATCAGGATTTCCACTTTTTTACCGATCGTGGCGCGGAGGTTGAACTGCTGTTTCTGCTCGAATTTGGGAATGATTTGTGAGCTTTTCCCTGTGCTCGCGTTCTGGTTGGATGACGCCTCTTTCGCGACGGACATGCTTAAATTGATATTGCCGCGCGCGTCAACGGCGACCTCATCACCGCCG
>JBBIRG010000005.1:0-11712 GCA_037441945.1 Bacteroidota bacterium
GGCATCCGGTCCGCCGGCAACATCGAGGCGGAAGTCAGCGACATTGAAATGATGGAACCCGGGCTGATGGAGGAAAACATTATGCGATCGGACGCGGTGCTTATCGGTTCGCCGACGATCAATAAGAATACGCTGATGCCGGTATATAAATTATTCGCTGTCGTCAATCCCATTCGCGATGCCGGCAAACTCGCCGGCGTGTTCGGTTCTTACGGATGGAGCGGCGAAGCGGTAAAAATTATAGATGTGATACTGAAAGAACTCAAACTGAAACCCCTCGAAGAACCCTTTGTTGTCAAGTTCACGCCACATGAAGACGAACTTCAAAAAAGCTTTGAATTCGGAAAACGGTTCGGGGAAAAAATGATTTCGGTAAATCCGTAAGAACAAAATTACGCCTTTCAAAAATAATCAAACCCGCAGGCGCAACATTTATATTGCGTTTTAAAAATAACCGCACAACGAAAAATGTTTGTATGACGAATTTGACTTCGTAAGCGGTAACGAGGCGGTAATCTCCTGAATATTGAAACGCAAAAAAGGGTATGGGTGAAAAACAGGTATGCGCCCGAAATTGCAATTTTTATTTTTTAATTTATAAAAAAGTATGTATATTTCGTTTTAAGACTTTTTGAAAAATGAAACGGGTCTTGAAATGAAAATAGGTTTTGTTGTCAATCCCTACGCTGGCGTCAAAAAGAATGCATATAATGAGGTGCGTGACCTGACGGAAAAGATATATAAGCGTCAGCATACCGTCGAAATCATACCAACCAAGGAGCCCGGTGACGCGACGCAGATCGCGAAACATTTCGCGGATAACAATTTTGACGTGGTTGCTGCGGTCGGCGGGGACGGGACGTCCAATGAAACGGCCCGAGGGCTAATCAGCACCGAAACGGCGTTTTCGATTATTCCTTACGGCTCGGGAAATGGGCTGGCTAGGGGCTTGTCGATTTCCCTGAACCGGCATAAAGCAGTGGAAATGCTTGCAAAAGGCCGCACACGCATGATTGATGTCGGCGAAGTGACCGATGGTTCGCAACGACGTTTTTTTTTCGGTTTTGCCGGAACCGGGTTTGACGCGCATATCGGAAGTCTTTTTAATCAGAAAAAAGGAAGACGGGGTTTCCTGACTTATCTCCGGCTCTCGCTGGGCGCTTACAGGAGCTTTGTTCCCGTTCCGATGCGGGTGAAACTGAATGAACAGGAAATTTTTACGAGGCCATTCATACTCGCGGTCGCCAATACCGGCGAATATGGCAACAATGCAAGAATAGCGCCCGGAGCCGTTCCCGACGACGGTTTCTTTGAAATATGCCTGATCCAGAACATGACGTTGCTGAGAGGCCTCGCGCATGGATGGCGTCTATTCAATGGCACGATCGATCAGTTAACCGAAACCAGCTTGTTCCGTTCCAGGCAGGTTGACGTGGAACCCGAAACGGCAATTCAGTACCATCTGGACGGAGAGCCGTATCAAACGGACAATGTCTTACGGTTCCGCATATTGCCGAAATACCTTAAAGTGATTGTCTGATCCTATAACTAAACCGGGCGGACGACGATGACGCTAGAACATGAATTGCGGTCCAAAATTGAATTTTTAAAAAAGGTTCCGATCTTCAGCGAACTCAGTAAGAAAGATATGGAACGCATCGCCGTCGTCGCTCACCGACGTACGTATTCCAAAGAACAATTGCTGATGATCGAGGAGGAATCGGGGCAGACGTTGTTTATCCTTATGAACGGCCAGGTCAAGATATCGCGAATAGGGGAAGAGGGAAGGGAAGTCATTCTGGCCGTCATGGCCTCCGGTGATTTTTTCGGCGAGTTATCCCTGCTGGACGGGCTGTCCAGGTCGGCCAATGTAACCGTGATGCAAAATTCCGAAATGCTTCTGATTCACCGCGACGATTTTTTGAACCTGATGCGTGAATGTCCGTCCATTGCCATCAATTTGCTGAAAGAACTGGCCAACCGCATCCGCAAATCCGACGCGCAGATTAAAAGCCTGTCGCTGAAAAATTCATCAGGCAAAGTTACTTCCACCCTGATCCGTCTGGCGGAAGACATCGGGATCCGCGATGGCGACCGGATCACAATACGGCATCTACCGACCCAGCAGGACCTGGCGAATATGGCCGGAACGAGCCGGGAAACGATTTCGCGGATCATACAAAAACTGATCAACCGGGGATATGTTCTGAAAAAAGGAAGCGCTCTCATCATCCAATCCATCAGCCATTTTAAAAAAGATTTCAGTTAACGGCCCGAAACAGACGCAGGCTCATTATGGCGGAAAAAACTAAAATCATTCTGGCCGATATTAATAAGTCGTCCCTTCTCTCAGTTATGGATACGCTGACGTCGAATGCGTACATCGTTGAACAGGCGGACAGCGGACATGAAATCATTGAGAAAATCCGTTCCCTTCGGTATGATCTGGCCATTGTGGCCACGGACGTCAGCGATATCGACGGATACCGTATCTGCCGGTTAGTCAAGGAATCGGACCGGACACGCCATATCCCCGTAATTTTATTGGCAACGTACATTGACCAGGCGATACGCACCGAGGCCATGGAGTCAGGGGCGGATGAACTGATCGCCAAGCCGGTGAACCGGGCCGAACTGCTAACGCGCGTCTTTACGCTGCTTCGAATTAAAACGCTGCACGACCGGCTCGAGCGGCTTATAGCCGAAAAAGAGGAAGAAAAAAAACAGCTGACCCGGCGCACGCATGAACTGCGGATTCTTTCGGATATCGCGCGGATCGTGATTTCGGTTAAAGACAGCCAGAAAGTTCTGAGGGAAATCATCAACAACATCGTCTTCGCGTTTCAGGTGGAAGCGGCGGCTCTGTTTACCCTTCATGATGACCGGTGGGAAATGGACGTCGCCTCTGACCGATGCGAAGGAAATTCCGGAACCCGTCCAGCGCCGGACCTGATATCCCTGCTGGAGGACGTCAGAAAAATGGAAAAAACGGTGACTCTCGACGATTCCAATACCGACAGCGCTTTGCTTATGGCTCTGTCGGAGTCTCTTAACATGAAAATCCAGAAATCGCTTTGTTCCCCGGTCTTCATGCGAGGAAAAGTCATCGGCGTCCTGATGATTTTCAATAAAAAAGAAGGCATGGTTTTCGAGCCGTTCGATATTTCCCTGTTGATGACCATTACATGCCAGATCGCGCTAGCTATCGAGAATATCCAGCTGTTTTATAAATTGTCGGATTTCAACAAAACGCTCCAGACTCAGATCAGCGACGCGACCAAAGCCCTGGTCGAACTGAAAAATTTCAATGAAAGCATCCTGCAAAGCATCAGTTCCGGTATCGTTACCGTTGATTTTTCGGGTACGATCCTGTTCGCCAACAAGACTTGCGAGGACATACTGGGATATTCAGTGAGCGAACTGACCGGGAAGAAACTGGCGGACATCATCGGCGAACCGGCGATGCGCATGTGGCTCCGGCCCACACTGGATATTGAAGGATATCCGGGCAACGCCGAAACGGAAATCATCAGTCACCGTCAGGAAAAGATTTTCATCGGATTCACGACGACTTTGCGCATCGACAGCGAAGGTAAATCCGCCGGCTTCATCGTCAGTTTCCGCGATATTTCGCAAATCAAGGAGATGCACGATACGATCATGCGTATGGACAGGCTTGTTTCACTAGGTCTTCTCACCAGCGGTATCGCGCACGAAATCCGGAACCCTCTGGCGGGCATCAAGACGATGGCGCAGGCCCTTGAAAAGGAATTTAAAAGCGACGACCAGCGGGTCGAATACGTGCAGAGAATCCTGAAACAGATCAACCGCCTGAACGACCTCCTCAAAGCCTTTTTTACCTATGCCAAACCCGGCCGTCCCGAGAAAAAACACCATGATCTGCGCGCCATTGTCAAGGATGTACGAGCGCTGGTCCGGCAGCGCTGCGAAAACGACCGGATCGAGTTCATCGAAAAATATCATGATAATCTCCCTTCGGTTTTCGCCGACGGTAATCAGCTGGAGCAGGTACTTATCAATCTGGTCATCAACGCTCTGGACGCCATGGGAGCGGGCGGTAAGCTGACGATTGAAGCTTGCCGGTCGTGCAAACCTCTTCTAGCTAAACAGAATCCGAACTCAGCTCTGATCGAAATCAGGGTAACCGACACTGGTCCGGGCATTCCGAAGGAAAACCTGAAATCAATTTTTGATCCCTTTTTTACGACAAAACCCAACGGCGTTGGATTGGGGCTGTCGATCGTGTTCCGTATTGTGCATGAACACGGCGGCGAGGTTCTAGTCGAAAGTAATCCAGGCGAGGGAACAACGTTTATTATTGCGATGCCACAGGAAGAAGCCATGCTGAAAAAAGCAGCGGGGAGCGCGCCTGTTTTTGCGTGATTTTATTTCTCAATTTATGAGGCAAGACTATGCGAAAGAAAGTTCTGGTAGTGGATGATGAGGAGGATTTAACATGGAGTATTTCCAAAAACCTTGCTAAAGACAAGGACCAGTATGAGATTATATGCGTCAACAGCGGCATGGAAGCGCTGAATGTTCTGATGCAGATTCCAATTGACCTTGTCGTCAGCGATATCAAAATGCCGGGTATGACGGGACTTGAACTGCTGATCAAAATCAAAGAAACGTATCCGGCAACAAAAGTCATTATCATGACCGCCTTTGGTTCGACGGACATCCAGAAAGAGGCCACGTCGCGCGGTTCTTTATATTATATTGAAAAACCTTTTGAGATCGAAGAACTGCGGAATCTAATAGTCAGCGCCTTGAGCGAACGCAAGGGTTTTGACGGCAAGGTCACCGATTTTCAGCTCTCCGATCTGATTCAAATGAACGTGCTCGGGCGTATGATGGCCGCACTGATCGTCAGCCGGTCCGATGAGCAGGGGACGATCTACTTCAGCGAGGGCAACATCATTCACGCTGAATGCGGGGGAATGACCGGTGAGGATGCTTTCTACAAACTGCTGACCTGGGAGGACGGCAAGTTTGAATTTCGCAAAGGCGAACGTCCTTCAGCCGAAACCATTACCCGAGGCTGGCAGAGTCTTCTGTTTGAGGGACTCCGCCGCAAAGACGAAGTAACCGCCGAATCCAAAACCCAGTTAAAGGAAATCTCGCGGCAGGAAAGCCTGGAACGGATCAAAGCGGCGCTGAGTGAATTTATTAAGCTCAAAGGCGTTGATCTGGTGGCAATTGTCGATACGTCCGGTTTCTCGCGCGCTTCGGTGATGAATGAAAAAAAAGAACCTGTGATTGATCTGACGCTTTTACCGAATTTTATTCCACAGGGTCTTGAATACCTCAATAAAACGGATAACGAAATCAGCGGAGGCGGACTGCGGATCATGACGATCGAATATAACCAGAAAACCATGATCATTGCGTCCCTGGGCGAAATATCCGAATGGCTTTTTATCATCGGCGAACCGGACATGAATCTCGGCGGAATTCGCATGGGAATAAAAAAACACGGGCCGATGATCCAGGATTTAATGGGCTGATCCCGGAATGGAATCATGGAAAAACCCGATTTAACAATTCAAAAAGAATCCGCTTGGCAGTCCATTCCGGATTATGCCGACCTTCATGTGCATTCATTTTTTTCAGACGGCGCCCTGCATCCGTCCCGCATCGTCCAGAAAGCCGCCGAGGCCGGCCTGAAAATTATCAGCATCACCGACCACGACTGCGTTGACGGTATAGAACCTGCTCTGAAGGAAGGGGAAAAAACCGGCATCGAGGTGATTCCAGGCGTTGAACTTACGGCGATGAGCGATGAACGAGAGATTCATATTCTAGGTTATTTTATCGATCCGCATCATCCAGAACTGGCTGCCATGATCCGACTGTGCCGTCAGCACCGGCTTATACGCTATCAAAAGATACTCGGACATCTGAAAAGCGCCGGCGTATCCATCCGAACCGAACAGCTCGAACAATTATCGCTTCTCCCGAACATCGGACGGCTGCATATCGCCGAAGCGCTTGTCAGCAGCGGGGTTACGGCGAACATTCAGACCGCCTTTCGTTATTTTCTGGGAAAAGGCGCTATTGCGTACGAGAAAAAATGTCCGGTTACGCCCGAAGTCGTGATCGGCTTGATCCGGCGGTCCGGGGGATTGTCCGTCCTGGCCCACCCTTCCCTGCATCTGAAGGAAAAGGAACTGATCAGCATGATACGCAGCGGATTGGACGGCATCGAGACAGTTCATCCTAAACTTGACGCATCAACACAGTCCTATTACCAACGGATCGCGCTCCAGTACGGGTTGATTCAAACCGGAGGATCCGACTCACATGGAAGGAAAGGTTTCGCGGAAATTGGCGATTACAGGATTTCCGGTCATCACATTTCAGTAATGAAAGACCGGCTCGTAGGCCGTTTCGCCGCATGTTCCGATAATTCTATCATAAAGGCAATATGATTTGAGCGCTGTCAAGAAATTTCCCGCAGCTATAACACAGAAATATTTGTCGCCGAAAGAACGTAAGTACGCAGCATCGGTGACATTAAGCGACCTTGAAGCGATCCGGCTGGTTGTCAACGGCGATTCGGTTATCGACTGGTACCGCATGAATTTCCGTTCCGTTCAGGACATCCGTTGGTTCCTGAAAGTCAATGGCTATGATCCGGACGACATCCAGGATCAGAAACGCCTGGAACGCTTGATCCGCCAGTCGGTACAGTATCTGGATGACCACTATCCTCAGCGGATTCCCATGGAACTCCGCGATCCCGCGCCGGATGTCGTTCAATTGCTTCTGTGGGCCTCCGCTTCAGGGCAGAATCAACGCTTTAAAAATCCGGCGTGCATGATTCTGAAAATTATGCATACGATCAATCACATGGACGCGCGGGAATTGTCGCACCGTTGCCGGATTCCGCCGACCACCCTGTATCAGGCGGTAGAGGATAAGGTAGAGAAAGCCATAAAGACCATGCAAGCGGAGGATTTTCATATCGTCGATTTTTACGGCGGACGTAAGGACAAATTCAGCATCATAACCAAACTTCTTTCCAAGAAAGAAAATCATGCCGCGGCGATACTGGATCGTGTCCGCTTCAGGATCATTACGTTGAGGGAAGATGACCTCCTGCCGGTGCTTTACTATCTGGGCAGGACGATATGCCCGTTCAATTACGCGATTCCAAACAGTTCACATAATAACCTGATTTCGTTCTGCGACCTGATCGGTTATTTTCCGCATTTACGTCATTACGCAAGATATGTGAGGCAGTTGGAAGAAAAGACGGATACAGAACCCCGGATTCTTGAAAATACATTTTCAAGCCCCGAATTTAAGGCTCTTAATATTGTCTGCGATGTTCCCGTCCGCGTGGATGAATTTATGTATTCACCTGATTTTGCAGATTTCGGGAGGATTGTATTTGTTACTGTGGAATTCCAGTTGATCGACCAGCATCATTATCAGCAGAATGAAACGGGCGACGGCAGCCACCAGAAATACAAACAACGCCAGTTGAACGCGGTCAAGCAAAGGCTGGGAATCGGCGAACAATAATTATACGGAGATCTTTTTTGGAAACTAGGGCACAGACTGTACGGCTTACCGCCGACTTTGCGGCTCGCCTGAATCGGATTGATACCGTTTTATTCGATTTTGACGGCGTTTTATTCCGCACCATTGAAGATCATTTTGATTCGTGGAACCACGCATTCGGCGAAATCGGCGTCCGAGTTCAATGGAACGATTTCGCGGTTCTGGAAGGCCAGAATTTCTATGACATCGCCCGTCAGCTCGGCAGTTTGTACGGGATATCCGAAGACGGTATGAACCGGATCGCCGAAAAGAAAAACAAGCATTATTTCAACCATCATCGCTCTCAGCCCTATCCGGATACCGAACGGACGATTGTTCGTTTTTTGGAAGAGGGATGGAACGCTGGAATTGTAACAGGCGCCTACCGCGACCGGATTATGGCGACTTTGCCGGATACATGGCTTGAATATTTTAAGATTATTGTCACCGCCGATGACGTTGCACGCACCAAACCCGATCCCGAGCCGTACCTGACCGCCGCCGCCCTGCTGAATAAAAAACCGGAGGAGTGCCTGGTGATTGAAAACGCGCCGCTTGGCGTCCGTTCAGCCGTGACGGCCGGCATGCTCTGCGTCGCCGTTACGACAACTCTGCCGGAAGAAAAACTGCGCGAAGCCGATCTGACAGTTTCCTCGCTCGATGAAGCGCGCCGAATGATAACACGAATGAAAAATTATGATCCCAGCTGATACTACAGCCGAAAACGTTAAGCCGTATTCCCTGATCGCATCCATATACGACAGCATGATGCGGCATGTCTCCTATCCAGAATGGGCCGATTACTACGAAACGATTTTCCGTCGGTCCGGATACAACGTATTTGACGTTCATGACATCGCCTGCGGAACGGGCTCGCTGCTGATCGAGTTGTTCCAGAAAGGATATAATCTCAGCGGTTCAGACCTTAGTCCGGAAATGATCCAGATCGCGCGTAAAAAATGCGCGCGTCTCGGTCTCGATATTCCCTGGTCGGTGGAGACCATGGATGCGCCAAGACCCGCTGAACGGTATGACGCCTTTATCTGTTCGTATGATAGCATCAATTACCTGACAACGGAATCGGAATGGCTCAGTTGCTTTTCGTCCGCCTATACCGCGCTCCGGCCTAATGGCATTTTTGTATTCGATATAAGCACAGAGTCCAATTCCAAGCAGAATTTCGATCAGGCCCTGGAGATTGACCGTCTGAACCGCTTCAAGAGGATCAGCATGTATAATGAGCGCGAGCGCATTCAGATAAACCGCATCGAATTGACGCTTCACAGCCGAATATTTGCCGAAGAGCACCGTCAGCGGATTTACCGGCTGGATGAAGTCCTGGCAATGATCGGTAAATCGCGGTTTCGGATCGAAGGTATGTATGATCATTTTACTTTCGACGAAGGAACGGAAGAATCGGAACGCATACATTTTGTGTTAAAAAAAACATAACAAATAAACAGAAACCAACCGCGGGATCAATATTATGAACGCCTATGAAATAATCTTAAAGAAAAGAGACAAAAAAGAACTCGCTCGGCCGGAAATTGAATATATGATTCGGTCCTATACGCAGGGCGAAATTCCCGATTATCAGATGGCTTCCTTTCTGATGGCGGTTTTCCTGAATGGCATGACGTTCCGCGAAACTACCGATCTGACGCTGATTATGCGCGATTCAGGCATAGTCGTTGACCTTTCAGATATTCTAGGCGTTAAGGTTGACAAGCACAGCACGGGCGGCGTAGGCGACAAAGTTTCGCTGATGTTGGCGCCGCTGGCGGCGTCGATAGGCGTTGTGGTGCCGATGATCAGCGGCCGCGGACTTGGCCACACCGGGGGCACGCTGGACAAGCTGGAATCCATCCCGGGGTTTGACATCGCGCTTTCTCTCGATCAGTACCGGCAGACATTGAAATCCATCGGCGTCTGCATGATCGGCCAGACCGCCGAAATCGCTCCCGCCGACAAGAAAACTTACGCGCTCCGCGATGTGACCGGAACCGTGGAATCCATTCCGCTGATATCAGCAAGCATCATGAGCAAAAAACTCGCCGAAGGTATAGACGCGCTTGTGCTAGACGTCAAAGTCGGCAACGGCGCTTTTATGAAAGATATTGAACGAGCCCGGGATCTCGCGCGTCATCTGATAGCGATCGGCGAAGGCGCCGGCAAATCAGTTACGGCGGTGCTGACCAATATGAACCAGCCCCTGGGTAATGCCATCGGAAACTGGCTGGAGATGAAAGAGGCGATTGAAGTCCTTCAGGGCAGGGGGCCAGAGGACATCATCGAACTGACCGCGGTACTGACATCCTACATGATCATGCATGCGAAACCGGGACTGACATATGAAGAAGCCTATGATCAATGCCTGCATAACCTGAGAAACGGAAAGGCTTTCGATAAATTTATCCAGTTGGTTAAAGCGCACAAGGGAAACCTGGATGTCGTGAACCGTCCATCCGAATATCCCAAAGCCCGTTATCAGGAAAACATACACGCCGCGCAGGATGGCTATATCAATGCCGTTGACAGCTTTGAACTGGGTATGACGGGTATCCTGATCGGCGCCGGGCGCCAGAAAAAAGAAGATGAAATCGATTATTCCGCGGGGATCATGATCTACAAAAAAGTACCTGCAAAGGTACAGAAAGGCGAGTTACTGGCGACGTTGCACACGAACCGCAAAGCGGCGGTTGATGCGGCCAAAGAAAAAATTTCACGCGCTTTTTCCATCGGCAACCGGCAACCCGACGCGGAGCCATTGGTTTATTCGGTTATGGACAAAAGCGGCATCGTGAAAGGGAGTTATTAAAGAAATTCATGAAACTTTTACATCAAACTTACGTACAAAATAGATAGCTGTATGGCTGGACCAAAAAAAAAAATCAGGCGGCCTCAACCGGCGGCTGTCCAGACCAAAACGAAACAAACCGTTAAACCGGAACCGAAAAAGGAAATTTCGCCTGACCCGAACCAGGGAAAAAAAGATCAACAGAAAAAAGAAGATTTTATGCTCATCCGTCAGGCCGTTTGCGGCGAACAAAAAGCTTTTTCGATTCTGATGCAGCGCTACCGATCCCAGATTTTCGGGCTGATGTTTAAAATGACGCATGCGGCCGACGAAGCCGAGGATCTTGTACAAGAAGCCTTTATGAAAGCTTTTTCTTCGCTTGCCAATTTCAATTATGAGTTCGCGTTCAGCACATGGCTCTATAAAATTGCTTCCAATAACTGCATCGACCATCTGCGAAAAAAGAAACTTCAGACCTTTTCAATTGACGCGCCGGTCATGCATATGGACGATGAGTATCATTATGAAATCGCCGACCTTACGTATTATCCCGATAAGGAACTGATTCGCCGGGAACGAAGCGATCTGATCCGTGCGGCGATTGACAGCCTGCCGGTTCGTTACCGGGAAGCGATTCAACTCCGTCATAACGAAGAGCTTTCCTATGAGGAAATATCCGATAAACTGGGAATCCCTATCGGAACTGTAAAAGCGCGTTTGTTCCGGGCGCGGGAAATGCTGAACCAGTATCTAAAAGACAAAATTGAAAAAGTATAACCCATGATCCGATTCAAAGACTTTCATATCCTCATTTACTCCATGGGAATCCTTTCTGCGTCGTGGCTGCGGGCTCAGGTTCAGGTACGACAGGAAATGATAACCGATGAAAAGGAACTGAAAGTCCGGCTGATATATGCCGCAGGACTTATCGAACTGAGAAAATCTGACGACCTGTCTCTCTGGAAACTGAAATACGAAAATAAACAAAAAGACCTGCAACCGGTTATCCGTTATTCAAAAAGCGGCACAACCGGATACCTATCCTTGGAGCTTGAGTCCGGTAAGTCCATGGATCTGTTTGACGTGGGCGACATGAAATGGACTCTGGAGTTGACGTCAGCGCTGCCGGTTTATTTACAGGCTGAATTCGGCGCGAGCAAAGTACGGCTGGATTTGACCGACATACGTCTGAAAGACTGCCAGCTTTCCCTTGGCGCCAGTACGATGAATGTCTCTTTCGATTCGCCGAACCGGGAACGGATCCGCCGGCTGAAAATCGACGCAGGGCTGTCCAAACTAAAAATGTACGGACTTCAGAACGCAAACTTCGATAACCTGGTTTTTGA
>JBBIRG010000005.1:11736-19804 GCA_037441945.1 Bacteroidota bacterium
TATGATGAATTTTGAAGGCATTGCTCGGCAACAATCCACGGTTGACATCCATCTCGGCGTAGGTAAGCTGATCATGGAAATTCCCGAAGCTTCGAATGTCAGGCTTAATATTGAAAAGAGTTTCATGACTTCTCTTTCTGTCGACCGTGATTTGTTCAATCTCTCAAACGGCGGTGACTATATGACTAAATATCCAGTGCAAGGCCTGCCGGAAATGGCGATCGGCATTAAAGCGGGCGTCGGAACAATCAGAGTTGTAAAAATTCCGTAACAAATTCATATCAAAAAACCGGAATAAAAAAGAAGGAATCCGAATTGCTGTACCGGACACTAATTACTTTATTTCTGCCGTTGTTGCTTGCGATCATGTGTTCATTGCAGGCGCAGACTAAAAATTATTCGCTCCGTCTGGCCGAAGCCTATGAAAAGGACGGTCATTACGAAGAGGCGCTAGAAATATACGAACAACTGTACCGAACTGATTCCAGCGATACGAAAGTTATTCACGGACTGAAGAACGCTCTTAAAATACTAGGGCGGCACGACCGGCGTATCCTTCTCATACAGAAACAACTGAAAAGGGATTCATCCAGTATCGCGCTGCTTGGCGAAATGATCGATGCCCACTACAGGCAGAAAAACATCGGGCAGGCCCGCGAGTACATCCGCAAGGCTCTTGAGGCCGGCGCGAATGTCATCGAAGGTTACCAGCACATCGCGCGCGTGCTTTTTGAACTCCGCTGGTATGAGGAGTCCCTGCGCGTGTATGAGCGGGCGCGCGAGAAAACGAAAAATGACCGATTGTTCATTCTCGAAATCGCCGGCATGTATGCGTATCAGGGGCAATTCGGCCCCGCCGCCGTGGAATACCTGAAACATTACCGGATAAATCCGGACCAGTGGTTTTTTGTAAAAAGCCAGCTCTTGACTTTTCCGGAGGACACTTCAGCAAACCGGCAGGTCATCAATGTTTTGAAGGATGATCTGCGGGCTAATCCCGGGGATATGCAGCTTAATCGTTTTTTGATTGAATTTTATATCCGCGCCGGATTGTATGAAAATGCTTTCAATCTGGCCGTTGAACTGGATAAAAAAGAAAAACAAAACGGGATCAGCATTCTGCAGTTTGCTCAATCTATGGAAGCTCAGGCAAAGTATGCTATGGCCGTACACGCATACGATTATTTTATTCGGCTGTATCCGAACGCGCCGCAAGCAGAAATCGGCCTGGCAGGGTGTTATATGGCACTGTCCGATTCGGTGATCCGGGGTCGGTATGTTGCTGAGCTAGATTCCGCAGCGGGAAATCAGGCGGCTGTTTACTTGACCCGCGCAATGAAAATTTACGGGAATGTCATTCAAAAATATCCGGATACGGACTGGTCAATCGAATCGCGCTACCGGTCAGGGATGATTTATCTCAACCGTTATTATGATTACGACAGGGCTTTGGCGATGTTCTTGCACATTTATGATAAAAACAAGCAAACCGCCTGGTACCCCTTAGCGGGTATACAGATCGTGGAATGCAAGGTGCGGCAGAACAAAATCGCCGAAGCGCTAGTATTCTGCAGAAATCATCTGCCGCTGATCCGTGATCCGCAATTGTCCGAGCAACTGCTTTTTATGACCGGAGAACTTTACCTTTACGAAGGGCTCATCGATTCAGGGCTGAACGTTTTCCAGAGGATCGCGCAGAAACAGCAGGGATTTTACGTGAACGATGCGCTGCGAAACATTCTTTTAATCCAGCAGGGAAAGAAATCGGAAGACGCGTTAAAAAAATTCATTAAAGCAAAAAGGTTTCGACGGCAGTTGAAACATCATGAGGCGCTGGAACAACTGACATCCCTTACTGGACAGTCCGTACCGATCGGCGATGAAATTAATTTTTTGATTGCCGGTATTTGCATCGAGATCAACAAAGGGCAGGAAGCGCTCCGCTGGCTTGAGGAACTGAAGGAACGGTTTCCGGACAGCCCGCTAACCGACCTATCGCTGAAAACGGCCGGGGATATTTACGGTGGAATGGGCGAGTACGAAAAAGCGGTCGCCTTTTACAAACAGATTATCATCCGGTATCCGAAAAGCATTTACCTGAATGAAGTCCGAAAAAGATTAAGGCATGCTGAAAGCTTACTGAAGAAAGCGTCCTAAAATCAGGAGCCTGTATTCTGCAGCTTTGCCCTGGCCATTTCCAGCCGTCGTTTCACTTCGGCGCCGGGTTTCATGTCATAAGCCAGCGAAAAATACTGTACGGATTTCCGGTAATCACCGATCTTGTAGTAACCCCAGCCGAGAATATCCAGCGATGTGATGTCCTGCTTGGTATCGGCCGTCACATGCGCGACCCTGACGCCCCAGGCATAGTCAACGTCGCGGTCAATCAGAGTCCAGGCGACAACGTGATGGCGCTGCAGTTGTTGCACGTTTGGATCCTGAAGCATTTGGTTGAAGAGGTTTCTTGCTTTATTTTCACTGCCGTTTTTCCACAGGGTTGCCGCATAGATGGCCTTATATTCATAAGATTCCGGGAAGAGTTCGACCAGCCGCGTATGGAATTTTAACGCCCGGCTGAAATTACCGATCCGATAATAAACTTCACCAAGATTAAATAATACGCGGGGATCGTCCGGCCCGAGTTCGTGAGCTGCCAGCAGTTGTTCCAGGCATAGCGCAGTTTCTTCCTTTTCGTTATAAAGGTCGGACAAGAAAAGATGCAGGTAAAACGCCTTTACGCCCTGCGCGGCCGCCGCTGCCATTTCTGTCAGCGCGCTGTCGTTTTGTTTTCTTCCCAGCGCCAGCAAACCAGCGTTGTAGAGAAAATAGGGATTGGCGGGATCTTTGGACAGCCCGATATTCATATAATAAATCGATTGAGACAGCATACTATTGTACATTGCTGTATTGTTTTCCTGTTTATGCCGTTCCGCCGCTAAATAATACCCTTCGGCAATCTTACCGTATAATGTAGTCTGCCGGCCGTCAATATCTATCGCTTGGAAATATAACTGAAGCGCGGTTTCCAGCGAATCATGCATCAGGGCTTTGTCGGCGCGTTCAACATAATGCTTCAGGACTTTGGATACTTTTTCGCCGGGAGTCGACCAATAAGTGAAGTACATGAAAATCAGAACGGCGATCAGAACAAGCCCGGCTCCGGCGATCATGTTTTTTTTCGTGATGAATGATGTCATACCTTTATGGGTTGCTTCGGAAGAAGAATCAGTTTTTTTCATACAGTCTCCGTTATGTAAAATTATTTTGTTTCAAACCAGTTTGCGCCGGCGCCCACATCGGTTTTCAGCCGGACGTCTAACGGAATGGCGTTTTCCATGTTCTCGGCAATCAGGGCGAGCAAATCATCCTTTTCGGTGGAAGGGGTTTCAAACACCAGTTCGTCGTGTACCTGCAGGATCATTTTGGACTGCATGCGCTTGCCGATCATCGCCTGATGAATTTTGATCATGGCGATCTTGATGATTTCCGCGGCGGCGCCCTGTATCGGCGTATTGACGGCCGCGCGTTCGGCGAACTGGCGCGCGTTCCTGTTTTTGTTTTTCAGGTCGGGAAGATACCGCCGCCGACCGTACATCGTACTTACAAATCCGCGTTCAATGGCCTCTTGTATGGTTCGGTCGATAAATCCCCTGACGCCGGGGAACGCCCCGAAATACTGATCGATGAATTCAGCCGCTTCGGAGTTGCTGATATGCAGCCGATCGGCGAGTCCGAATGCGGACATGCCGTAGATGATGCCGAAATTGACATCCTTGGCTCGGCGGCGCTGATCGGGAGTTACTTCGGCAACCGGAATGTTGAATATTCTGGATGCAGTAGACGCGTGAAAGTCCTCGCCATGGGAAAATGCATCGAGCATATTGACGTCGCCGGACATATGCGCCAAAACGCGCAATTCGATCTGTGAATAATCGGCCGAAACGATCAGCCAGCCATCTTTCCCGGGAGTGAATGCTTTGCGGATTTCCCTACCTAATTCCGTCCGGATTGGGATGTTCTGGAAATTGGGATTGCTGGACGAGAGCCGTCCCGTCGCCGTGACCGTCTGTGAAAAAGTGGAGTGCACGCGTCCGGTTTCCGGGTGGACCAACGGGGGCATTCCGTCTATGTACGTTGATTTCAACTTCGCCAGCTGACGATAGGCCAGTATGTGATCAATCACAGGCAAGCCGCGGAACTTTTCAAGAGATTTGACGTCCGTGGAAAACTGCCCGGTTTTACCAGTCCGTTTGACGCGTGTCTGGCCCAGGTGTTTCTGGATCTGGAGTTTTTCAAAAAGCACATCACCCAGTTGCTGAGGCGAATTCAGATTGAAAGACATTCCGGCTTCAGCGGTAATTTTTATCTCAAGTGCGGTAAGTTCCTTTTCATATTCCTTCGACATCCGGTTCAGCAGTTCCGTGTCAATTCTAACGCCGTTGTATTCCATAGCGGTCAGAACTGGAATCAGCGGGATTTCAATTTCTTCGAAGAGCCGGTCCATTGAATTTTCGCGGATTTGAGGAAACAGAACGGAAAAAAGCCGGGTGACGCATTCGGCGTCTTCGCAGGCGTAATCGGCGACTTTTTCGACCGGCGCTTCCGACATGCGGATGGCCTGCTTTTTTTCGCCGATGATATCCGTTGTCGGAATTTTTTTATATTTCAGGTGATCCATCGCCAGCAGATCGAGGTTCGCCGAACGCTCGGGATTTAACAGGTGAGCGGCGATCATGCTGTCGAAAACAAATCCCTGCAGGCGAATGCCGTTTTTCATCAGTACCAGCGCGTCGAATTTGCAGTGTTGTCCGGTTTTTTGAATTTCCGGGTTTTCAAGCAACGGTTTCACAGTCTGGAGAATATATTCCGGTTTCAGTCCGCCATTGAACGGCACATAGAAGGCGCGGCCTGCCTGGGCTGAAAATGATATGCCGACCAGTTCGGCGAACATGGGATGCAAGTCCGTCGTTTCCGTATCAACGGAAAACCGGCCGGCTGATAAAAGTTCGCCGGTCATGGACTGAAGTCCGTTGTCGTCGGTAACGATAATATATTGATGGTCATAATTTGAAATGGAATCAATGGAGGGAACGCTGATTCCGGATATGGAATCATGGAACCGTTCGATCAGCGAGGTGAATTCTAATTTTGCAAACAACTCCATCAGCCTGTCATAATCAGGCCGGTTGCAGCGAAAATCTTCCCAGCCGAATTGGTATGGAACGTCCGTATCGATGGTTGCCAGTTCTTTTGAAAGAAAAGCGTTTTCACGGTCCCGGATCAGGTTTTCTTTTTGTTTTCCTTTAAGCGTTTCAATATTTTCATATAGCTTTTCAATGGACCCGAATTCTTTGATCAATTTCACGGCCGTTTTTTCGCCTATGCCAGTCACGCCGGGAATATTGTCTGAAGAATCGCCCATGAGACCAAGAATGTCGGTGATCTGCTGCGGCCCGACGCCGTAGCGATTCCGAACGCCGTCCTCATCAACAATTTCACCGGTCGTGTTTCTTTTTCCCGGATTGTAAAGGCTGACAAGCGGTTCCACGAGCTGCGTAAAATCCTTGTCGCCCGATACGATGAATGCCTGCAGATTCTTCTTAGCCGCTTTCTTTGCGATTGTACCAATGAGATCATCCGCTTCGTAGCCGGGCAGTTCAATGATCGGGACGCCCATCGCCCGGCAAATATCTTTCAGGTCGCCGAGTTGAGCCGCCATATCGTCCGGCATTTTATCGCGCGTAGCCTTGTAATCAGCGTAACGTCTGTGGCGGAAAGTCGGCTCGGGCGTATCAAACACGCAGACGATACGCTCCGGCTTCTCATCGTTCAGGATTTTCAGAACGGCGTTGGTAAATCCGTAAACCGCGCCAGTGTTCTCGCCGCGCGAGTTTTTCAGCGGGCTGCTGATGAACGCGAAATAAGCGCGGTAAGCAAGCGCCATACCGTCCAGTAAAAATATTCGTTCGGTCATTTGTTTCTTTTCTAAAAAATTCCGACTAAAATATAAGCCTTCAGGTATAAAAACAAGTGATTTCTGAATTAACAATGAAAATTCTTATTGATTTTCATCGTACGATACCTTAAATTAAATCGACTTTGATAATTAACAAAAAGAATCTTTGATAACAAACAGAGGTGTTTTATGAAGAATCTAACAGTTATATTTTTCATGGTTTTCGCATTAGTTTTAGGATCGGCGCTAAATGCCCAGAATGTGGAAGACATAAAATTCGGCTCCAGCGTTGAAAATAACGCTATAGTCGGCGAAGCTTCCCATTTTCCGAACGAAGTGGAAAAAGTGTACTGCTGGTTATTAGTTACAGGCGGCGAAGGTAAAACCATTACGCTGAAATGGTATCATGAAAATAAATTTATGACCGACGTTACTCTGGAAATTACCTACAACCGCATGCGCACGTACGGATTTAAGACGATTGCCGGAAACGGTGGAACCTGGAAAGTGGACGTGATGGATGAAGGCGGCAAGACATTACGCAGCGCGGAATTCACCGTTGCCGGCGGATCAACCAGGTCAAAAGGAGTCGCTTCCTCCAGCGGATCGGTTACCGGCGTTGCCGACGGTACGATGAAGATTGCCGGCATGAAATTCGGCTCAGGCGTTGAGAGCAATGAAGTGGTCGGCGAAGCGACGCTGTTCAGTTCGAGCACCGAACAGGTATATTGCTGGCTGCTCGTTACCGGCGGAGAGGGCCAGTCCTTAACGATTAAATGGTATCTGAATAACAATCTGGTCAGCGAAGTGCCATTGGATATCAAATTCAACCGTATGCGCACTTACGGTTATAAAACCATCGCCGGTATGAAAGGCGAATGGAAAGTAGAAATCGTAGGGCCTTCCGGCGTTGTGATGCAGACCGGAACTTTTACGACGAATTAATTTTTTTCAGAAGTACAGCAAAGGGAAGAACCGCCGTTCTTCCCTTTTTTTTAATATCATCGGGAACGCATGAAACTGCATACGAAAATTCTTCTTGGCCTGTTGATCGGATTGATTGGAGGAATCCTGGTGAATCAGCTGATCTCGGAACAAGGTCTGACAAATCCGGAACTGGAGTTGTTCATTGTTAATGTTACCGATCCCATCGGCCAAATATTTCTCCGCCTGTTATTCATGATAGTCGTTCCGTTGGTGTTCGCTTCGCTGGCATTAGGCGTTGTGAATCTGGGCGACCGGCGGCAACTGGGGCGAATCGGTTTTAAGACGATCGGTTTTTTTTTATCGCTGACCGTCACCGCCGTGATCATCGGCCTGGCGCTGGTGCAGGCGTTCGAGCCCGGCAAAAATTTTGATCCGGGCATGCAGGCGCTGTTGATTGAAAAGTACGGCGACAGCACGACTCAGCTGATCAGTAAAAGCCGAGATATTTCGGTAAATCTTATGACGTTTGTGGACATGTTGCTTCCCAGAAACATGCTTCGCGCCGTCATCGACATGCAGATGCTGCCGACGATTGCGCTGGCTTTCTTTTTTGGAATCATGATGCACTATTTCCAGCCGGCGGTTCTCGAATCCTGCAAAAAGGGACTGACAGCCGTGTATGATTTTTCGATCCGGATTGTTGATCTCGCGATGCGGTTCGCTCCCTATGCCGTTCCGTGCCTTGTATTCGGAATTGCCGCGCGTTTCGGGCTGAGCGTTTTAAAACCGCTTGGCCTTTATGTATTGCTGGTTTTTACAGGTTACTTCATCCACCTCGCGTTCACGTATTCCGTATTCCTGAAACTGTTTGGCAAAATGAGTCCTCTGCATTTTTACCGTTACGCGAAAACGGTCATGGTCACGGCGTTTTCGACCAGTTCCAGCAGCGCCACGCTTCCGACCACGATCAAAGTTTCTAAAGATGACCTGAATCTTTCGCCGAATATCGTCGGATTTGTACTGCCGTTAGGCGCGACGGTGAATATGAACGGCACGGCGCTGTATGAGGGACTGACCGTCCTTTTTATCGGTCAGATTTTCGGAATTGACCTGACGCTGACCCAGCAGTTGTTTGTCGTCGTGATGACGGTGCTGACGGCTATCGGAACGGCGGGCATTCCCGGC
>JBBIRG010000005.1:19818-22227 GCA_037441945.1 Bacteroidota bacterium
TTATTCTGGTCATGCAATCGGTCGGCATACCGGCGGAAGGGATCGGCATTATTCTCGGAGTCGACCGGCTGCTCGACATGGGACGCACGGTGGTTAATGTTACCGGCGATATGGTAACAACGGTGTGCATCGCCCGGAACGAACCTGAAAAAGGATAAATGCTTTGAGTTTGTAGTAAATTTATTTAATTTACATTAAAGGGAAGTTGCCGGCTTGAAAAAAGAAGAATCAGGTTGCCTGTTGAACGCTATATAAAGTGAGAAATAATGAACGGCGGAAGAATCAAACTCATTACCGGAATATTAATCATATCAGCGGCGGCCGGATTTCTTGGATACCAGAGTATCAGCGAAAGCAGAAGTTATTACCTCTTTGCCGATGAAGTTATCGCGATGGGGGAACAAGCCAAAAACATTAGGATTAAAATTCACGGCTCCGTTGTCCCTGGAAGCGTGGTGAAAAGTCCGGCGGGGATGACGTTTGATATCCGTCACAACGAAAAGCAAATCCGTGTTCGGTATTCTGGAAAAAATCCCGTTCCCGATTCGTTCCGCGAGGGTTCGCCCGCGATCATCGACGGCATGATCGGTGAAGACGGCGTCTTTGATGGAAAGCTGATCCAAGCTAAATGCGCCTCAAAATATGAAGCCGAGTATTCACGCATCAATGAAAAGAAATAATTCGATGATGACAAGACTTCGACCGGTCAGCCGATATTTCAGGTTACCCGTCATTTTATTTCAGGCAATTGTAACCGCTTTGGTCAGTTTGGCGCTGGCATTGCCGGAACAAATGAAAATTCAGGAACCGTTCCGTAAAATGGCGGCGGTCACTTATTTGTCAACAGGGGTTGCAGGCGCGGGTTTGGACAGCAGTAAGGCAGCGCAGTTTACAGCCCATACGCTTGACGGAGCGAAGAATCCGAATGCCTTGTACCAGGCTTTTCTGGCGATACACTATGACGAAATGGATACTGTATTGACGTTCCACAGCGCCGCGGGAAGAACCGTTTCCGGAAAGTTCCCGGGTGATACCAACACCTTTCAATCCCTGTCGCCTTTTTCGCTTGTCAGGGACAGCCGCGTGGATTCCCATTCATCGGTTTTTACCGTACGGGGCGGAGTTGATAAAATGAAAATCCGGCAAAATATTTATGCGAAAAAGGATTCCAGTTTCCGGATTTACCTTGATTATATTTTTTCTTTTTTTCCGAAGACCCAGCCCGATACCGTGCGCTTCTCCAATGTGAGAATTCTTTTCGGCTATGACGGGGATATCGGTAATACAATCAGCGGATACCAGAATGATAGTTGCGGGTATTACGCGGATGACTCAACAAAATTAGTTTATGTGTACGACTGGCCGGACACCGCGAAAGCAATGTTTACGGGAGTGCGGCTTGTCAAAGGCGGTCTGTCCGGCAATGCGGGCAATAAGGCTCTTTTTCATCAGACGGTTAACGCGTACGGATCATCCGTACAGGAACTGGATACGCTGTTATACGGCATGATGACGAATCCCTCTTTTGATACAACCGTCCAGAATACCGATCCGATGGTGTATTGGGTTATCCCATTAGGTGACCGTTTTACGGTGAACGCGGCCGACACGCTGACCGATACCATCCGTTTTGTATGGGTGAACGGGTTCACGAAAGAAAATATGATTCGTTCGGCGCAGGGCTTAAAAGTGAGTCCGCCTGTCACAGATCCGCCTTATGTCAAACCGTCCAAAACCCTTCTGAAAAATAATTATCCGAATCCTTTCAACGCATCGACAAAAATTGAATATGATCTTTCTTTGGAGGGTCGGGTAACACTGATCGTCTATAACGCACTAGGTCAACAGGTACGAGTACTGGCTGACGCCTGGCAAAAATCCGGTTCGTATTCGGTCTACTGGGACGGCCGTGACGATAAGGGCGGTACCGTTTCCGGAGGATTATACTTTTACAGGCTGAAAATCGGCAGCTACAGCCTGACAAAGAAATGCCTGATCATCAAATAAGAAAAATTATATTCATTGAATTCGTGACGGCTGTCCATAATTCAAGTCAGCCCGTATTTTTCCAGTTTATAAAAGAAAGCGCCGGTCTTGACGCCGAGAATACGCGCCGCTTCGCTTTTGTTGCCGCGGGCTTTCTGCAGAGCCTGTTCGATCAGCGATTTTTCCATCCGCTCGAGCGCGGTTTCCAGTCCGGTTTCTTCGATTTCGTCTAACGGCAGGAAAAAGGATTGCATTGGAGTACCGAGCATCGAAAAATCAGAGACGCCGAGTTCGCCGGAGCCGGAGAGGACCATGGCGCGTTCGATGATGTTTTCTAGCTCGCGGACGTTACCCGGCCAGTCATAACGGTACAGGGCTTCCATCGCTTCCGGCGTTATGCGCGTACCGGTTTTTCCGAGTTCT
>JBBIRG010000006.1:0-9430 GCA_037441945.1 Bacteroidota bacterium
CCAGCACCCGATCGTGACCACGATGCTCGATGCGAGCGCCGCCGCCGGCGAGCCCTCGCGGCTGTCCGGGCTCGACTCGTGGTTCGACGCCGCGAGCTTCACGCGGTTCGGCGGCACGCCGTCGATGACCGCGACCAGCGGCCCGGGAAGGGCCAGCAGCAGCAGAGCGGCGGCCAGGGCGTGTAACAGACGGAGAAAAACGACAGCGTTAACGGACGGCAATATATCGCCGGTTTTTCCGGAAACAATGCGCGTTCCGACTACCGTCAGGCCGTTATTGGAAGCGAACATCGCGTACGACAATACCGCGAGACAGAAACTGACGACGCCGAATCCTTCCTGCCCGAGAACCCTTGCCAGATAGGCTGTTGCAAGAAAACCAGCGAGCCGGTAAAGCGCGTCGCCCAGCAGGAGGGAAAGAAAATTTCTGGTAAGCGCTTTCACCCGCCTTCACCCAAAACATACCGGATGAGATCCGCTTTCCGCCGTTCCCGCGAAAAATGTTTCACAATTCTGTTTCTGGCCGCTTCTCCCTTTTCCAGCGGTTCACGCAGACACCCGGAAACCGCTTCTGCAAGCGCTTTCGCATCGCCGTACGGCACAATACATCCCGTGTCGCCGATCGCTTCCGGAATCCCGCCGGCATCCGATCCTACCGGTATACAGCCGCTGGACATCGCTTCGCACAGCGTATTCGGCAAACCTTCCGAAAGACTCGGCTGGCAGTACACTTTCGCCTTCCGGTAATATTCACGAAGCGCGGCCGGCTCAAGAAAATCAAACAATGACATATTCGACGGAACATCAACCTCCATTTTTGTTAGAAGCGAAGCATTATAACCGACCAGGAAAAATGATATATCCGGCAATAAACGGGCCGCAGAAAAAAGAACGTCCAAGCCTTTAATTCTAAAGCGGCGCAGAGATTCTTCAATCGTCACGTTAAAACCGGCGTGAGCTACCGTAAGAACACAATCCGTTTTTCCGCCTGCCGGCTTCCAGAATTCAGTGTCGTACGCTGTCGGCACATAATGAACATTGGATCCGTCGTATCCGGCTAATTGCATCACCTGATTTTTAAAAGCAGGCGAAACGGCCAGCAAAGCGTCTGCTTTTTTGTAAGCCCAACCCAACAGGCGGGCTTTCCACGGTACCATCCAGATTCCGTAGTTCAGTTCCGGAATTTTTACCGCGTCAACTCCCCCGAGCACGATAACGGTTTTCTTTCCCAAGAAGCGTCCCCATATAACCGCTATCGCGCTGTATACCGTTCCAAACCAGCAGAAATTAATTTTACAGAACGGGAGAAAAAAAAGTATTTTAATAATCATCGAGAACCCCGAACTGATGATGACCTTCAGCCTGCTGACTTCACCCAGCATCCGTATGTCATTTATCACGAAAGACGATGCGCATGTCGATAAAAATAAAATACGGGCTTTTTTTTTCATCACAGTCCCGCCTTTTTCATAATGAGCATCGTCTCTTTTTTGGGTTTATTGGCGCACCCGTGAGAGAGACCGGGTATCTCCATTTTCAGTATTTTCAGAACTTCAGGCAACCCCAAATATTTCCAGTATTTTCTTAATTCCATTGTTTCCTTATAGTAGTCTGGATCAATATTCAGATTTCGCCACTGAACGTAAGGCAAACTCGTTTTTCTTATCAGCCGTATGAACGACTGAAGTTCTCCGCGTGTGTCGGTAAATCCCGGAAAAACGAGATAGTTCACGGAGGCGAATTTTTTCATCCGTCGCGCCACTAACAGCGCTTCCACGACGTCGCCGAAAGCATAGTTGACCGGCCTGAAATATTTTTCATAATATTCCGGCTGCGCGCTGTTCATACTGACACGAATGCTGTCAAGACCGGCCTTGAATAAATCTTCAATTTTACTGGGCATGCTGCCGTTGGTATTCATGTGAATGACGCCCTTGTCCGTTTTCTTGCGGATTTCTGAAACAGCCTCCCGGATCAGCCCGGCTCTCATCAGCGGCTCGCCCTCACAGCCCTGTCCGAAGCTGATCATGGCGTTCTCAGCGGTCTCCAAATGAGGAACGGCGATTTCGACGATCTCATCAACCGACGGGACAAAAGACAAACGGAACTGCGGCGCCGGTGTTTTTCCCTTATCCTGTTCTGAAATACATCCGACACAAGCGGCGTTGCATGCTGCTGATACAGAAATCGGCGCCTCCCAGCGGTTCATAAAATAATTTTTCGCGTTCGGACAGCCGAATTGTTTTACGCAATGTTCCGCAAAATGCTCTACCAGCCGGTTATTCGGATAACGCTTTCGAAAAACGGTCATCTGCCGGCGGAGAATGCGGTCATCAAAACATGCGGCCTGATGTTTCGGGTCCTTTTCCATACGGACCGCGGGCACATAATATTTTCCTTTCCGGTAACCAACCGCGGTATATGAAAAATAAGGCAGCTGAGGCGCGCCGGGTTCTCTTTCATAAAGCGGATTCGCGCTGTGAATATAACCGGGCGCCAGATATGCGGCTACGGCAAAAGCATCATTGAAAGTAACCCACTCGCCGGTCTTCGCCGAATAACCGACGGCTTTTCGCGCAGGAAGCATAAATAATTGCGAACCTTCGGGCAGTTCAATAAGGCCTTTCTCTAACGGAAAAACCGCACCGCCTGAACGACCGGCCGCGTGGACGCCTTCAAGATCAAAAATATTCCCCTCTTTATCGCTGACTAAAATATTGAATGCGGGCATTCGGTCAAACCGGGTCCTGGATGTAATCGTTATAATTTATTCTTCGTTATTTTTATCCAGCTCGGACCGGACATTGTAAAGATCATCAATGGTCTTATTCAGCCGTTCGGCGATTTTCTGGTTGCGTTCCATCAGGACTTTATTGTAATTCAACAGCTTGATGTAAGATTGATTCAGTTTATACTTCTGCAAACCTTCCTTAAGCGTAAACAACAACTCATTGATCTCCCATGGCTTTCTTACGTATCGGAAAATCTCACCTTCGTTGATTGAATCGACAATCGCGTTCATATCGGAATACCCCGTCATCAGGATTCGGACAATCTGCGGATTTTCCTGCCTGACGGTTTTAAACAGTTCGGCTCCGGTCATTTCGGGCATCCGCTGATCGGCCAGCATAATCTGAACTTTTTCGTCGATCAGCTTCAGCGCCTCTTTTCCGGACAGAGCCGTTTTAATGAAATACTGGCCTTCGAGAATTTTTGAGATAACCCGGATAATTTCCGGCTCATCATCCACAACGATGATATGGGGTAATTCGGATTCATTTTGCATAGAATAAGCTCCTTGATTAGCAGTAAAGGTAAAGGGAATAATCATTCAAGTCAATAAATAATTATCAATCGAGTGAAATTTTTGAAAGCATTTTTTGAAAGCATGCAGATAAATCCCGCAAAATCGAAACCGATCCGTGCGGCGCAATTCGCTTTTAGTAACTTTCGAATAATTACCGGCCGGAACACGGCATGCCTTACTCTCATCAGCCTTACTCTCATCAGGGAATTTATTATTGAAAAACTGATAAATTTTGTTTATGTTTTTTTTTTGAATTATTGAAGGAGTCTCTTTCGTGATTTTTTCGGCAAATGATGAACCCGGCATCTGGCAATTACTTCGGCCGGAAACGATTCGCCTGAACCTGAGCGGACGGACAAAACAGGAAGTGATTGATGAACTGATCGATATTCTTGATCTCAGCCGTTTGCTTTCCGACAAAACCGCGGCCCGAACGGCTGTCATGGAACGGGAACGCCAGGTCAGCACCGGCCTGGAACTCGGCCTGGCCGTTCCGCACGCGAAAACCGACGCCGTCGAATCGCTGGTTGCGGCTTTCGGCATTCATCGCGGCGGCATCATGTTCGATTCCGCCGATAAACTGCCGTCGCATTTCTTTTATATGATGCTTTCACCGCTGACCGTAACCGGTCCCCACCTCAGGGCGCTTCGGGAGGTAATCCGTTTCTTCACGCCGGAAAATAACCGCCGAAAAATTCTCTCCGCCGCAACCCCGCAGGAAATACTCGATATCATGCTCGGTCAGATTTAGCCCGACTAAAGGAAAGACATGAACCTTTTCTTCCATTACATCATGATCCTGATCTCGGTTTTTTTCAGGCCTGTTCCAGCCGCAGGTGAAAAATTACTGATCCCCATGGATCTCAAACAAACGGATCATCTCAAGGCATACGGAATCGCCTATCGGTCACTGGAAATGGAGAACAACGTGGAATGGCTTCTGAATTACCGCGGCGGATCATTTATGATGGATTACACCGGGGAACTGGAGCACGCCTGCCAGGTTCGCGGCGTGGCTTATGAGAGGATTTCCGGATCCCAATCAGCCGGAATCTTTCAGACGATCGAGGAAAACAACATGGACGCGATTCTTCTTGAAAAAGCCCCGAAAGTCGCCATCTACACGCCTCCCGACAAAAAACCCTGGGACGACGCCGTTACGCTCGCGCTCACCTACGCGGAAATCAATTACGACAAGTTATTTGACACCGAAGTTCTCCAGGGCCGGCTACCGGAATACGACTGGCTTCACCTATTCCATGAGGATTTTACGGGTCAATACGGAAAATTTTACGCGAGCTATTCCCGCGCCGACTGGTATATCCAGCAGCAGGCTGTATATGAGCGTTCCGCGGCGCAATTAGGTTTTTCAAAAGTATCGAAAACCAAGCTTGCCGTTGCCAGGGGGATTAAGGAATACGTCGCCCGCGGCGGGTTCCTGTTCGCCATGTGCGGCGCTACGGACAGTTACGACGTCGCCCTGGCGACGCATAATACCGATATTTGTGACGCTATGTACGACGGAGACCCGGCTGATCCTAACGCTAATAAAAAATTAGATTACACGCAGACTCTCGCCTTTACGAATTTCCGCGTCGAAATGAATCCTTACGTCTATGAATTTTCCGACATTGACCATCCTTCCAGCATCGGCCTGATGATCCGTACCCCGGAAGAGGATTATTTTTCATTGTTTGAATTCTCCGCTAAATATGACCCCGTTCCGACCATGCTGACGCAGAACCATGTTTCGATTGTCAAAGGATTCATGGGACAGACAACCGGTTTCCGGAAATCGATAGTCAAGGACCACGTTATTATCATGGGCGAAGATGCGTCGATCCAATCAGCCAAGTACATTCACGGCAATTACGGCAAGGGCACGTTTACCTTTTACGGCGGCCATGATCCGGAAGATTATACTCACGCCGTGGGCGATCCTCCGACAGAGTTGTCCCTGCATAAAAACTCACCAGGTTACCGGCTGATACTTAATAATATTTTGTTCCCCGCGGCCAAGAAAAAACCGCAGAAAACGTAAATCAACTGAGAGGAATCAGCCCATGAAAAAATCAGCTGTAAAAGCATTTTTATTTCTCATCCTTTTATTCGGCGGTTTGACCTATTCTCAATCAAAAGATCCCTTGTTTCTCGTCCGCATGGAGGGCAAATACGGATTCATAGATAAAACGGGTAAAATAGTTATTCCCGCCCAGTTTGACGAAGCCAAGCCCTTTCAGGACGATTTATCGCTGATCCGTTTTGAAAAAAAATGGGGCCTGATCGACCGTACGGGTAAAATGATAGCCAATCCCCAGTTTGAACATCCGGTAACACTGGCTGAAGGATTCGCGCCCGTAAGCATCGACGGTAAGTGGGGATATATTGATAAATCCGGGCGTCGCGCGATCGATCCGCAATTTGAGGAAGCGTATGATTTCAATGACGGCATGGCTCTGGTGCGGGTTGACAAAAAAAGGAGTTATGTCGATAAAACCGGCAAAATCACGGTTTCGCTGGCCTTCGAAAAAGCCGGCTCTTTCCGCGACGGTCGGCGCCGGTAAGCAACCAGGCCAAATGGGGCTTCATTGACGTCAAGGGCAATATCGTCATCAGCCCGCAGTTTGAATGGGTCGGCGCCTTTTCCGTCGGTCTGGCTTTGTTCATGGAAAAAGGAAAATACGGTTACATCAATAAAAAAGGTGAAAAAGCCATTCACGCCCAGTTTGAAAAGGCGTTTGACTTTAAAAACGGTTTCGCGAAAATCAAAATTAAAAAGAAATCCGGTTTCATCAACAAAACAGGCGCCATGATCATCACCCCCCTGTACGACGACGCATCCAATTTTAAGGAAGACCTCTGCGCGGTAAAAGTCAATCATTTCTGGGGGCTGATCGACGCTTCCGGCAAATGGGTTGCCGAACCGGCCTACGACGCGATGTTCGATATCAGCGACGGCTTTTTATGCGTGCGGAAAAACGACAAATACGGATTTATCGATAAATCCGGCAAACTTGTTATTCCACCCGTTTTCGATTTCGCCTCAGATTTTCAGAACGGGCTGGCCGCCGTCTATTACGGTTGCAGCAGTTACAACCAGGCCCCTGACCTGAACAACAAATGGGTCCGCTTATGTTATATCAGCAAAAAGGGACAAATCATCTGGACGCCCAGAAACTGAACCCGATTCCGTGCGATCGTTAATAAAACCTGATTCGAATTATTTTGGAGTAATTCTCCCCGACGCAATCAGTGTCCTCGCCCGTGTCCGGAGAACATTATTTGCGCCCTCTGATCTCGCTGATGCGCTGAAACAGCTTATCGGATACGTTTTGCGGAACGAACGGGGATATATCGGCGCCGAACGCGGCGATTTCCTTTACGATCGTTGAATTCAGGTACGTATATTTTTCTCCCGGCATCAGAAAAACCGTTACCAATTCACTGGACAGCTTCCGGTTGGTCAGCGCGAGCTGGAATTCGAATTCAAAATCGGATACGGCTCGTAATCCGCGGATGAGCGCCTGCGCCTCATTTTTTTTTGCGTAATCGACCAGCAAACCGTCAAAGCAATCGTACGAAATCTGTTTCAGGTGTGATGTTGCGTGACGGATCATGTCGAGCCGCTCGTCAACGCTGAACATCGGCGATTTCCGCGGATTTGTAGCGACGGTAACGACAACTTCATCAAATATGGAAACCGCCCGCTCGATGATATCGATGTGACCGTACGTGATCGGATCAAACGTTCCGGGATAAATGGCTTTTTTCATTGCCTGCCCTCTGTATCGGATGATACGGTATGTTTAAGAATCGTAATCCGTGTATCCCTGAAAACGCGGTTTTTAAAAGGCTCCAGTTCCCCGGCCGATATCGTTTCGTCAGCTGAAGTTTCTATGATCAGCAGGCCTCCGGGCGCAAGAAATCCGCTTCTGATAACAGCGGCGGCAATCATACTGCCGAAACGCGATTCGTAGGGCGGATCGGCAAAAATAAGATCGAAAGGCCGTTCGGGAATATGCGACAAATACTGCAAAACGTCCTCTCGGCGAATCTCCGATACGGAATCAAATTTTGCTTTCTGAATATTTTTTTTGAGAAGCCCGGCTACGTTTCCGTCTTTTTCCACGAAAGTACCGTGCATAGCGCCGCGGCTTAAAGCTTCGATGCCAAGATTTCCCGTACCCGAAAACAGGTCAAGTACGCGGCAACGGCTGATATCCGCCTCATTCATGATCATATTAAATATCGAACCTTTTATTTTATCGGCGGTCGGTCGAACGGACGGCTGATCGAATTCAAACAAACGCATTCCGCGCCGAATGCCGGCAATGACGCGCATATCCGGAGTCCTCCGTTCAGCGAGTTGATGATGATGACGCCGCTGACGATCCGTTTAGCTTATTGGGAATAAATATCTCGTAATCCATCAGGAGAACATCCGGTTTATTCTTCTTTTTCCCGGACGGCGCCGAATAGGTCAGATTGTAACTGACCCATTCGCAGTTGAGTTTCATATCGGTGAAAGTTTTCAGGAACAGCATCAGTTGCTGAGACATTCCTTCAGCCCTTGCCTTCCCCCGGAATTTATTCATGATTACGCCTTTGTTCTGGGCTATCTGGGTTTCGGCCTGCAGTTTGACGCCCGTCTTCCGCGCCAGTTCGTTCATTTTATTTATAATGGTGTCTTTCGCGTAAAACACCGTCGGTATTCGCTTATCAGCGGGGGATTCGCCGATGACTTTCAGCGATCCCTGAATCATTTTCTTCAGGAAATAACCGCGCATGACGGATGTCGCCTTCGAATCCAGGGGCTTGACCGTTTCCACATTGGACGTCAATACCAGTTGCTTGGTGAACTCTGTAAATGCATTTTCCTTTTTACCGTAAATTTCAATTTTAAAATCATTGACGTCCAGGATTAATGATGAAATCCAGAACTGCTCATTCGATTGATCCATGGAATCAACCCGTGAAAGAAACAAATGATTACGGAACTGAATATCATATGTATTTGCCATATACTGCGTACGAATTTTGTCCCTTCGCATCTCTTCCAGCTGCTCCGAGGATATTTCCGGTTCAACTGGCGCCAGAATATTCAGAGGACCTGTGTATTGTTCGGCAAAAGCGATGATCTCATAGCGGAAGATATAAGACGCTATACCGCCCGCGATCAGGATGATAAAAAGAATAATCAGGCGCAGCAGGAAACGGGAACTTTTTTTCGCTTCTTTGCGGATAACCGTTTCTTCTGTGTGTTCTCTGGCTGCTTTCGGCTTCGTTTCAGGAACCGATAAATGGTTTTCCAGTAAATTGATCTTAATCATGGTCTGCTCAGGCTAATAATTTGATTGCCGCGCCGATGGATTCCGTATACTGAACGTAACTCTCTTCGGCTGCTTTTTCCGGTTCCTTCTTATCCGGCTCACTTTCGCCGGATTCAACAGGCGTGAAGAGTTCCGGTTTCGCTAGTTTTCTGAAAGGATCGATGCATTCAGGCTTGAACCGCGGATCAATATGCGGCAACACAGAACCCGCCAGCGAATTGCACAGCAAAACGCGTCCGGCTTCATAACGGGTCTGCCGTTGATTATTAAACAAATAAACCAGATTGTCGATATGATGATTAAGAATATCCCCTAGTTGCTGTTCGCCGGTTTTCACCGAGGTGGCAAACTGGTAATAGAACCTGACGTCGTGACCCAGACAGACCAGCACGCCGGTAATGCCCGGTTTAAGATCGGCGATCAACGTCAGTTTATTTTCCATCGGGGGATAATTCAGTTCATAAACCGCATGGCTGCAGAAAATGTCGATGTCGATATTCTCAAGTTTCAGTCTTGCTTTTTCCAGTACGCTTGAAAAATTGTCCGCTATTTTTTTCCGCACACCCGCAATCATAACGAGTCGGCTGCCGCCGGAGGGGTCTTCGTCAAGGGTCAGCGTATTAATGGTATACTGGCTTACATCATCGAGAATCTGCCTGCCGAATTCCCACCGTATAAATCGTTCGGCTTCCTGTGCGCTGACGTTACCCTGAATAATCAGGTGCTGCAGAACCGCCATATGCGTGTTCAGGCAAAGATTCATGTGCTTGGCGCTTATATTATGACTGTCCAC
>JBBIRG010000006.1:9450-19790 GCA_037441945.1 Bacteroidota bacterium
ATGTATACGTCGCGTATGTTTTTTTCCGAGCCCTCGATGCCCGTCCCGAATTTCAGGTTCGTCGCGAAAGCGCCGTAGTTGGTGACCTTATACTCTCCGCCGGCGACCGCAGCCTCGGCAAAATAGATGTTCGTACCGCTGAAACTGACTCCCAGAGCCGTTGTGATCTTTGAACCCCCTGAATTATGGGAATAATTCACCGAATCGTACTCATCGATTATTTGTGTAATGGTTTTTTTCATTACGGTCTGCCGTTCAGCGGTTAATGTTTAAGGCGACTCGGATGCCGGATCAATGGAGTATATCCGCTTTTTCATTCCAGGTAATCTCGCCGTTGATGACGGCGCCGTAACGGTTGATCTCTTCTTCGTCGTTTGAAGGCTTAATATTGAAAGTTTTCCGTCCCGCCGAAACGGTCAGTTCAACAATAAATTTTTCGCCGTTCAGCGGATTATAAAACATGGAATCGATGTACGTATTCTTAAATTCCTTGAGTCCCATATCTTCCAGAGCCGCTTTGTGGCTTTCAAATCGCTTGTAGATCGACATAACCGGCCGGAACATGGAATCCGGAACAACGGACTCGTTTGCATTCTTCGCGAACTGTGTCAGTTTTTTTGCGTCGGCTGTAAACCCGGTATCAACGGTCAGGTACTGATACTGAAGGTTAAAAAGAACTTTGATTTTCGCCCGGGTCAGCGTCTGTAAATTTCTCTGAAATTCCTGCTCCTTTTTCGGGCCGAGAATCGACCAGATCAGAATAACGGTCATGACGGCAATGCCTATCTGGAGGAATATGTTTCCTCTTGATTTTTCCCGGAGCTTGTCGCGTTTGGTTGCGGCGGCTTGTTCTGTCATTGTAAAATCTCCTATTTGGTATAATCGGTTAAATATCGATATAAGGTTTTAATTTTGCAAATGTTTTCTTTCCGATGCCCTTGACTTTCATCAAATCGTCCGTCGAGCGGAAAGGTCCTTTTTGTTCGCGGTAAGCTACGATTCGTTCTGCTATTTTCGGACCGATACCCGGCAGCGACGTGAGAGTTTGCGCGTTCGCTGTGTTGATATTCACCTTACGGACCGGTTTGTCCCCGGCTTCAGCAATATAAGCCTCTATACCGGACCGCGGCGTACCGCCGAGAAACATGGCGCGAAGCGTATCGGACCGTTTTTCCCAACGGGCTCTGCCGCCCGTATCCTGTCCGAAATACGCCATCAAAGAATCAATCTGCAGGCTATCCCGAATGTCGCTTACGGATATTTTACGGAAGTAACCGTTAATTGCCGTATTCATCTCTGAATTATCCTTACGGCCGTCCTGATTGTTACCGGCAATTTCCGGGATCCATGCGCCGACGAATGCGGCAATCGAAAGAAATAGAATAAAAGACGCCTCGGAGCGGGTTAAGCCGAGCCATGAAATCCATTTCCTGAAAACCGTTTGGATGCTTTTTATCTGACTCTTGAAAATCACATTCCGGACAATCATTCGTGATTTTTATGAAAATGCTTCCCTGACTTTTTTAAAAAAACTTTTTTCCGTTTCCGGATTCGGGGAAAAATTTCTTGAAAGTTTTAACTGCTCCAGCAGAGCTTTTTCCTCTCCGGAAATCTTAGCCGGCGTATAAACAGAAATTCTGACCAGTTGATCGCCGTTTCCTCCGCCGTTAAGGTGAGGGATTCCTTTTCCCCTCATTCTCAAGATCTTGCCGGACTGAATTCCGGGCGGGATGGTTATCTGCGATTTTCCGAGAAGAGTTGGAATTTCGATTTCATCGCCGAGAACCGCTTGCGGAAAGCTGATGACAAGATCGTATACGACGTCGTCATTATGCCGTTCAAACCGTTCATCTTCTTTTTCCTCAATGATAACGATAACATCGCCGGCCTGTCCTCCGTGAGGCGCGGCGTGCCCCTGCCCTCTCAGCGGAATATAATTTCCCGTCGTCACGCCCGGCGGCACTTTGACGTTTATCGTCGTCTCGCCGCTGATCACCCCGTCGCCCGAACAGGACAGACAGGGTTTCGTTACGACTTTACCGCCTCCGCCGCAATTCCGGCATGTCGTTACATTAACAAACTGGCCAAACATAGAACGCGACACTTGCCGTACCTGACCGGAACCGTGACAAACCGAACAGGTTTCTTGTTTAGACCCGGGAGCCGCTCCGCTGCCGGAACAAATGTCGCAGGCTTTTCTTTTTTTCAGCTTGATTTTCTTGGTGACGCCCTCGGCGATTTCCTGGAGCGTCAGGCGCAATTTGATTTCAATATCGGCCCCGCGGCGCTGACGGCTGCCCGGCCTTGCCCGGTCGCCGAATATATCGCCAAAACCCCCGAACCCCTGAAAAATATCGCTGAAATGGGAAAATATGTCGTTGATATCCGTAAAACCCTGTTCCCCCATGCCGCGCAAACCTTCATGACCGAATCGGTCATAATTGGCTCGTTTTTGTTCATCACTCAGTACAGCATAAGCTTCGGCGATTTCCTTGAATTTTTCCTCAGCCTTTTTATCGCCGGGATTCTTATCCGGATGAAATTGCATGGCTAATTTACGGTAAGCTTTCTTGATATCATCTACGGAACTGTTTTTTGCTACACCCAGTATCTCGTAATAGTCCCTTTTTGTCATATTTACTTTTCACTTGAATTTTAATGAAACATAAGATTCTAAATATAGCTATTTATCTTGTTTATTTCAATAAATATTTAAATTTATTTGGGCGCTCAACGAGACACACAATAATCCTGACGGTTCCGTTTAGTCATAGCACAAAACAACAAACCTTTTCTTTAATCCATTTCGTTTCAGCGCCATTTTAACGTATTACCTTTAAGGTCACCGGGTCATAATAACACACCTTTGTTGGTAACACCTATTATGACGCAACCCGGGAGTCGTTGCTCCCGATAAAATCATTTGACATAATCAAATAAAATTTATACTATTTTATTTGTAATATTCAGAGCTCCGCTCAGGCAACAAGAACCGCAATCAAACAACCGATTTAACCGCAGGATTTCACGCTATGCCGAGAAACGTAACCGCCAAAACCATTACGGGACATCTGGTTTTAAAGAACGCCCGGCTGATTGACGTCATTAACAACCGCGATGAAGCCGCTGATATTGTCATCCTTGACGGACAAATCGAATCTGCCGGGAAGTCAGCTTCGGTTCGGGGCGAAACGATTGACCTGAAAGGCAAAGTTGTCACCCACGGACTCATGGACATGCACGTACACCTGCGCGAGCCGGGGCGCGAGGACAAAGAAACGATTCTGACCGGCTGCAACGCCGCGATGGCCGGCGGATTCACGGCGGTAGCCTGCATGCCGAATACTTCTCCGGCGATCGACACCCCGGATACGGTTCAGTACATCAAATTAAAAGCCGCGGAACATTTGGTGGACGTCTATCCGATTGCCTGCGTAACAAAAAACCGTGAAGGAAAAGAACTGGCCGAATTCGCCGGATTAGTGCGAGCGGGGGCCGTTGCCGTTTCCGACGACGGCGAGCCGGTGTGGAACGCTGAAATCATGCGGCGCGCGCTGGAATATGTCAGAATGTTCAGCATACCGGTCATCAATCATCCGGAAGATAAAACGCTGAGCCTCAAGGGATCGATTCATGAAGGATTTACATCCACTCGTCTCGGATTGCCGGGCATTCCGGCGCCAGCCGAGGAAGTCATGGTCATGCGCGATATCCGCCTGGCGGAATTCACCGGATCACAGGTTCATCTGGCGCACCTTTCCACCGCGCGCTCGATAGATTTGGTACGGGAAGCCAAGAAGCGCGGGATCAAAGTCACCTGCGAAGTCTGCCCGCATCATTTCACGCTGACCGTCGAGGCTGTGGAAGGTTACAACACCAACGCGAAAATGAATCCCCCTTTGCGCGAAGCGTCCGATATCGAAGCGATCCTGGAGGGCATCAAAGACGGCACGATCGACACGATCGCCAGCGACCACGCGCCGCACACGATCGACGATAAGCTCTGCGAATTCAATATCGCCGCGTTCGGCATCACCGGTCTGGAAACGAGCCTCGCCCTGACGCTTGACCGTCTTGTCCGGAAAAACGTGATCACGCTGGCCGACGCGATCCGCAAAATGTCACTCGCACCGAGACAAATTCTCGGACTGCCCCTGCCCGAAATCAAACCAGGAGCGCCGGCCAACCTGACGATCATTGATCCTGATAAAATCTGGACGTATGAAGTTGGGCATACTTGTTCCATGTCGACCAACACGCCGTTCCACGGGCATACCTTTACAGGGAAAGCAACCGGAGTCATCAATAAAAACCGGATATTCCTGGAAGCCTAATCCCGCGGGATTTTCCCCGTCATCATCTTATGATCGATGAATATATAACGATTCCTCGTCCTGTCGAAGCGGAAATTAAAGTCAAGGCCTCACGGTTCATCGGGTGGGCGCATCCTGTGAATTCCGCCGAAACGGCTCTGACCGTTCTTGAAACCGCGGCGAAACAGTATTATGACGCCACGCATCATTGTTACGCGTATCAGACGGGCGTCGGACGTGATATGAAATTCCGCTATTCCGACGACGGCGAACCTTCAGGGACAGCAGGGAAACCTATATATCATGTCATTACGGGAAAGGGGCTGACGGATATCATCGTGATCGTGACGCGTTATTACGGCGGAACGAAATTAGGCGCCGGCGGACTTGTCCGAGCGTATTCGGATTGCGCGGCCGAAACGATCAGCCGGACTGAACGCGTTACGCGAATCATTACCGCGCCGGTTCAGATTTCTTTTCCATACGCCGAAACGAATACCGTCATGCGCATCATCCACGCTTATCAGGGACAAGTCGGCGCCTCGGAATATGATCAATTGACAACTCTCAGCGTCGAACTGAGACTTTCAGCCATTGAGCCTTTCAGGCGCGACCTCATCAACCAGACACGCGGGCAGGCCGTTGCCGGAAATGACGAATCATGATCCGCGTTGCGATTCTTGCGACTTTACTAGCCATTCCGGGATATTTTGTTCATGCGCAGGGGCTGGAACCGGTTATACGGGATATTCGAATCGAGGGTAACAAACGAGTCAACACTTCAGCCATACTGAATGTCATATCGTCCAAAAAAAGAGCATATTTTCGTGAGCCGGTTTTCAGTGATGACCTGAAACGCATCCTGAAATTATACGCGGATAAATTATTTTTTCTTTCTTCGGTTGATTCGGTCTGTAAAATCTATTCCGCTGATAGCTCCTCGGTATCACTAACGGTTTTCATTACCGAAATCAAGCCCGTCCTGATCGATTCTTTTACGATTTCGGGATTTTCTGCGATTTCAGAACAGGAATTGCTTAATCAGACAGAAATGTCTCCCGGTTCCGTGTTCGATCCCGGTTTATTGGAGCGCGATATTCAAAATCTGCTTGGTCTTTACGAAAACCGTGGTTACCCGTTCGCATCTGTTCGGATTTCACGTTTCAGGGTTGATGAAAGCGCGGATCCCCCTCGCGCTTCCATATCGGCTGTTGTCAACGAAGGCCCGGAAATTATTATCAAAAAAACGGAATTTGCAGGACAAAAGCAAACCCGCGAAGAGATTCTCCGCAGGACGGCGAATAACAGGCTTCCGGCGCCGTTCAGCCAAAAAAATGTCGATAACAGCGTAATACGGCTGAAAAAACTCGCTTTCATAGAAAATGTCAGCGGACCGTATATCATCAGCGAAAACGATACCGTGTTCGGCCTGCATTACGAAATCACAGAAGGCCTGTCCAACCGCTTTGACGGTATCGCCGGATACGTTCCGAAAAGGCCGAATGCCAACGAAAAGGGTTACTTCACCGGCATGATTCAGTTGTCTTTTCAGAATCTTTTCGGCACAGCCCGAAAACTAGACGCGCACTGGCAGAAAAAAGACCGGTATTCGCAGGATTTCATGCTGGCGTATACAGAACCTTGGGCGCTTAATTTTCCGCTCGAAGCCGGCGTATTTATTCAGCAGATCGTCCAGGACACAACGTATGTCCTTCGTGAATACGGACTCAGGCTGCGGTTTCCGGTTCTGCTGAACGCTGATGTCCTGGCCGGCGTACGGCGGAAGACGTCCGATCCCAGCGGCGCCGCGAACAGTTTTCTCTTCAATATTCCCTATTCATCATACTGGACAGGATCGTTCGGGCTGGAATGGGATTCACGCGACGACCGCATGAACCCGAGAACCGGCGCGTTCTTCAGGGCAACGCTAGATTACAGCCGCCAGCGCGACCGTTTCTATATTGAATCGGCGACAGGACGCGATACGTTGTGGATCGGCGGTATGCCGAAAACCGTCACGTTTCAGTCTGAACGGTTTACCACGCAGAAAATCGGCATGGACGCCGAATGGTTCATTCCCCTGCACCGGCGGTGGGCGCTTTTCGACGGGCTTCACGGATGGTATTACAAAACGCCCAGGGCTGTAATGCCCCTGAGCGAGCTATTCCTCATCGGGGGATTAAAAACCGTGCGCGGTTATATCCAGGACCAGTTCAGCGGTTCAAGCGTCGCATGGAACAATCTGGAACTGAGGTGGCTGACCACGAAAGATTCGCGCCTTTTTCTTTTCGCGGATATCGGCTATTATCTCAGGAAAGAATACGCCGACTCAGCCCGGACCAGACTGCGAACGGTTTCAGGCTTTCCGGCCGGTTACGGATTCGGACTGCGTTTTAAAACGCGAATCGGAATGTTCGGCATGGATTACGGCTTAGGCAAAGGCGACAGTTTTTCAACGGGTAAAATTCATTTCGGAATCACCAGTCAGTTTTAAATTCTTAGGCGCCTTTTTTTTCGTTGCTAAACAACCGCTATCATACTGCTTGATTTCATTTTCAGAATCAATCTATGGGCTTGAATATGACATCGGTTAACTATAATTTATTCCGGTAATGAATGACACCTAACTTAACCCCTAAAACCGCCATGAACTACAAATCAATTCTCACGGGCGTTCTCATCGCGCTCGGCGCGATCGGATGGATATCATCATCCTACACAAATTCTGAAATGCTGTATTTCCGGGATTCCGGTACGGCAAAGGACACGGCACATGCAGCCATCTCTCCTCCGGCAAAGAAAGACACAGCCGGTCTAATCTTTATTGATAACATCAGTTACAAACCGGGACAGAAATATATTGTCGGTTATGTCGGGGAAACAGTGACCGATCCGCTTATATTTAAAATAACCGGCGCCGACCGCCAACCGATGGCCGGCATTGCGGTTGATTTCCAGATTATTGATAATCCTTCCAAGGCAAAGGATTTTTCCATCACGCAGAACGCGGTTACGGATTCCGCGGGTTGTGTCTATCCCTCATTTCAAGCCGGATCAGAAAGCGGCAATTATGTACTGATCGCGAAAACCGACAAGCCAACCGGCAAGCTTCCTAAGATTACCGTCAAAGCGTTCGATAAGACGTGGATCCTGTTCCTGCTATTCGGCGTACTGGGCGGTCTCGGCATATTTCTTTACGGGATGGGCGTTGGGGCGAGCGGACTGCAGAAAGTCGCCGGCGACAAGATGCGGATCATTCTGGGTAAACTCACGCGCACACCGGCGATGGGCGTCCTTCTCGGAACGGGCGTAACAGCGATCGTACAGAGCAGCAGCGCGACGGCCGTGATGGTTATCGGATTCATTTCCGCCTCGCTGATGACTTTGGCGCAGGGGCTGAGCGTGATGCTCGGCGCGCATATCGGAACGACGCTGACCGTCCAGCTGATCGCGTTCAACATCAGCGATTACGCGCTGCTGATGATCGGGGTCGGATTTATCATGACCATTGCCACCAAACGCAAGCTCTACATCTACATCGGCGAGATCGTTCTCGGATTCGGATTTATCTTTTTCGGCATGAGCGTGATGTCGATGGCGCTCGGGCCGTTGAAATCGCTGCCGGTCGTTTCGGAACAACTGATGTTTTTCGGGAAAAATCCCCTGCTGGGGATTCTCTTTGCCGCGATCTTTACAGGCATCGTTCAGAGCAGCGGCGCAACGATCGGTCTGGCCGTGGTTCTAGCGAATGAAGGCCTGCTGGACTTAACCGTCGGGCTTCCGCTGGTACTGGGCGCGAATATCGGAACGACGGTTACCGGCCTGCTCGCGTCAACCGGGGCCAGCGTCAATGGAAAGAGAGCCGCGCTCGCGAACATGCTGTTCTCCGTCGTCGGCGTGATTATCATGATACCGCTGATTGATCCATTCAACAGTATGGTGATCTGGATGACGACGCTGTTTGGTTCGGATTCGGTGGCGCGGCAGATCGCAAACTCGCACATGCTGTTTAACATTCTGAACGCCGCCGTGCTGGTTTGGTTTATCGGCGGCATGGCAAAAGTTGTTTCGCGGATGATCCCGGAAAAGAAGGACGGCGCCGAAGCGGAAATGCGGACCATTTATTTGAACAACGACCTGCTCGAAGTGCCGGAACTGGCGATTGAACAATCCAGCCGTGAAATACACCGCATGGCCGACAAAATCGCCGCGCTGTTCCACGATACGCGGACGCTGACCGTTAATTATTCTGAGGAAGCGGCCGAACGGCTGACGCGCGACATGAATATCGTTTATTTCATCGAGAGCGAAATCCGGAAATATTATACCCGATTGTCGCAGAAAAATATCAGTTTGTTCCAGTCAAAACGATTGATGGCGTTCCTGTTGATTCTCGATGATCTGCGCCGTATCGCCTACATTCTCGCCGACAACATGAACGAACGGCTGGCGCAGCTGAAGAAGCAGAACGGGCGGTTTTCCGCCGAAGGGATGAAAGAACTCGATCAATATTTCAGCGAACTGTACAATATTTTTGTTAAAACCGTTGAGGTCGTCAAAACCGAAAAACCGGAACTCGCGCAAGAAGTACTCGAGGAAAAGAAGCACATCAAGGACCGGGAAACGGAACTCCGCGAATCGCACATCAAAAGGCTCAATCAGGGACTGCAGGAAAGCATCGAATCCAGCGCCGTGCATCTCGACATTGTTAGTTTGCTGAAACGTATTGACACGTACTGTAACCGGATCAATCACAGCATCATCGATCAATATAACCTGTATAAGAAAAAATGAACCCGAATAGTGATACTCCCGTTCGTGTCGACCAGATTGTTTTTGACGCATGGTTTATCCTGTTTATCATAACCGGCGCGCTGGAAACGGCCGGTTTCATTCCGCCCTTTCAGAAAATCCTTCAGCCGTTTATTCAGGTCAAGCTGGTTTATGTTTGCCTGTTTGCTTTTGCCGCGACGGGTTTTATAGATTATCTCCTGTAGACGCTGGTCCGCTTTAACCGTGGCGACACCGGTCAGCCCTTCCTGGAGGAAAACGCGACGCTTCCGAGAGTACTGTTTGTCATTGCGCTTTCCATATATTTTATAGGCGTCAGCGTATCCGTGCCGATGGAGCTTTACTGGTGGCCTTCCGGGGATATGAGCCATTTATCCGCGCACGACAAAATCGCGTTTGTCCTGCTGATCCTTTTCAGTCGGTATACGCGTTTTATCTGATCGCTCTGATCGTTTATCCGGGTATCTATTTCGACCTGCGCATCACGTTATTCTGGGGCGGGTTGGTCTTTTTGTTACTCGGATTTTATTTGCCGGTTTATGTTTACGGTTACTATTACGCGTCGCTGTATATAGCCATCGGTGATTTTTTTACGTTCATCCTGCAACTCCTGATTCCGGCCGGGCTCGTTTACGTCATGTGGAATCTGATCCCGAAGATATTCAAACCGGTTGAGCCGGAAACTCCGCGTTTGGAATTTTCCGCAACCGGATGGATCAACAATTACGTTTATCCTTCGCTCATCGCTGTCGCGGTCATGATCTGGATTACCCTTTTTGAAAAAAACATCAAGGAATACAACATGGCGCTGGATTTCCTGAAAGGTATTATTCCACTCCGGATCATGTTTCTTCTTGTACCTCCGGTTAATTACATTAATCTGGCCATCGGCTCGGCGGCAATTATATTGTTTTACGCATCCAACTGGTAAGTTACAATAAAGGTTTTCGGATCAAATCGTCTCTTCGAGTAACGACTGTATCGCGAAGTGTTTACATGTAAAATCAATACAGTTCTCGATACGCTCGTTCCCTGCGGCTCGCTCGTTACTCGAACAGACAAATATTAATATAAAAAGTCTCTTCGAGTAAATCGCAAGAAAACATAATATCCGGAAAGCAATCTTTCCGTTAATAAAACATATAATTTACAGCAAAGCGATTTTATCGAGAAGTGTGTGCAAGTAAAATGAATCCGGTTCTCGATACTCTCGCTCGCCTGCGGCTCACTCGCTAC
>JBBIRG010000007.1:0-2551 GCA_037441945.1 Bacteroidota bacterium
TCCTTCTTGCGATTTCCGGTCCATCCATGATTATCGCTTCCCTGAAACTGCGCAAACGCAACATCGCTCCGCTGCTGGACGCAAACGGATGGGCGATCAATGCTCGCGCCGTGATCAACATTCACTTCGGCAGTACCCTGACCCATCTTGCCAAACTGCCCAAAGGCGCCCGAATAAATCTCAACGACCCCTTCACGAAGAAAAAAAGGCCGTTCCTGCTGATTCTTATTATTATAATTATTATAACGGCCGTTATCGCCTATTGCCTGTGGCATTTCGGGATTATTCATTCTCAATCGCTTGATAGGCTCATTCTGTCAATCGGTAAATCCGAATAAGACGGCGAATATTCCTATCACTTTATTACACGTTGATGGAAACCGGGCGGATTTTTTTTATAGCCGAACGGGTGCGTATTTTAAACAGGAAATTTCCATTGCAAGGATTCATTCATTGAAAGCGAACAGGCTGAACGGAAACGAATGTAATATTTTCATATGATTCCCAATCAGTCAGATTTGAAAAAAACTCAATTAAACTGTCGCATTGCGTCCTGATAAGTATTACAAAAAACGGAACCTTATAATAACCTCGCTAACAATAAGGAAAAATCGTGAAGCCGCCCGGAAACGATTTAAGATATCCGGCAGGAAAGACAAAGGAATGCTTTTTTACGAAACCGGCATTGCGCCGGAATGCCCGTTCAAAGCGGCCAACCGGCTGATTCATCAAAAAAAAACCGAATCCATTACGGGTATTCTGCCGTCGCGAGGCCGTTCCGTATCACCGCCGGAAAACAGCAGCCGATCGGTCCTTTATACCGGTGATGTTCAGCAATTTGTTTTACAATATCGGCGACCTGTTTGGGCGTTGCTTTCTTGGGTGTGGGGATGCGGAGTCGGTCGGTCAGCAGTTCGCCGCGCCGGACGTCCGCCAGCGCGCCTTTATTGCCGGTTCCGCCGATATCGATGCCTAAGAGGGTCATAAGAGTCTCCTTTGATTGCGGTATTACCTCCCCAAAGTTATACATTTTTTTCCTTTTTAAAAGGCGTGTTTTTCAAAGATGTTGCAAATGAGGTGTTTATCCGGTAAATTGGTTTACAAACATTGTAAAAAACGCATGAATGAAAGATGCGAATTGATAAATTAAAGATGCATATTGATTAAGGAGAAAATTCATGAATCTGAAAATAATATTCCCCGTTTTATGGCTCTTTGTTATTTCGCTGAACGCCCAGGAGCGCGTCAGCCTGACGCAGGACAAGCCCCGCGTAGCCGTTCTGCCGTTTGATGCGGCTAAAGTAAGCGACGCGCAGGTTTTCGATAAATCCGGCGTGGACGCGTTTGCCGAGGCGGCGACCCAAAAAGTCCTGAATATGTTTGTCCAGCTGAAACGTTTTACCGTGATTGAGCGCGCGGTGATTGACAAGGTCCTGAAAGAACAGAATTTCCAGGCCGGCGACTGGACCGACCAGAACACGATGACCAATCTCGGCAATCTGCTCGGTACGCAATATATCGTACACGGGCAGATCCAGAACGTTTCAACAGTAAAAAAAGAAAAAGCGTATCATGCGGTGGTCAGCCTGAATATCAGGATTATTGACGTGTCGAGCGCCGAGATAAAAAACTCTCAGGATCTGAAAGGCAAGTCCGAACCGAAGAAAGATATTTCCTCGCGAATCGCTTACCAGGCGCTGGAGGATCTGAACGGAAAAATCGAAAGTTTTATCCGGAAATCGTTTCCCATTGAAGGCAAGGTTGTTAAGTACCTGGATGATGAGAGCGGAAAGAAAAAAGGAGGCAAACCCAAAGAAATGGTGCTGATTTCCTGCGGAAAGGAAATGGGCGTCCGGGTCGGCGATAAGTTCCTGATTGTGAAGGAAGAGGTCCTCGACGTTGACGGAAAAAATTTTACCCGTCAGAAACAGGTCGGAAAATTGGTTGTCAAGCGGCTTGAGGTTGACGGCGTGTTCAGCGTCTGCGAAGTATTAGAAGGGAAAAAAGCTCTGCATGAGGAATTGGATAAGGAAAACCCGATCAAGGTGATATCGGCGGAGTGATAATTATTTTCTGAATATTGATGTATTTAGTTCGAGACGGGATTACGTTTTAGCTTTATTTTTAATTTGTTTTGATTTTGTCCGGTTCGTATCTGGGTTGCCGGATATTTTTTCGGAAAATCTGATTTGAATGCGTTTTCCGGCGAAAAAAATCCCGTCCATTTTCTGAGCCACCCGCGCGGCATAATCAGCATCCACCTCAAATTCGGTGAAACGTTCCTGGATGCGTATCTTCCCGATGTTACGGTTCTGTATTCCCGCGGCATTGCAAATCAGTCCGACTAATGAGCCGGTCTGGACGTTCTGTTTGGAACCGGCGTCAATGGTCAGCGAGACCTGCCGGAAACTTTTCCGTTTAGATCGCCGGCTTTCTTCAAATGGTTCGGCGATATATGCGGCGTTGAGTTCCTTGTCGTCCTCGTATTTTTCAAGGATTTCCCTGCAGAGCAATGTGACGAATCCTCGCGCGATATCGTTGCGGTCAAACC